>JAJZZZ010000030.1 GCA_021797265.1 Thermoplasmata archaeon | reverse complement strand
AACTCAAAGAAAAGCCTCATGGAAGAAAGATAATCTCTTTTTCCCTCAAGCTCGGCAACTCTGTGGAAGTTTTCTGTAGGCTCCTTTGTCAGAATTGCGTCTATATTCTTTTCAATGAGAAATTGATAAAGCCTTCTGGCTATGGATGTTTTTCCTGACCCGTCAAGGCCCTCAAGTACAATGAAGTGACCTGAATTCAATGCTTATTACCACTTCAGCATGTGCAGGTTAACAATAAATCTTACAGGAATAGTGGCGATACAGTTATTCGAGAGAAGAAATTGAGAATCTCTTTATCTCTATGAATTATTACCCGCAAACAGGAAATGTATGGGGAAGTTTTCGGTAAGGAGAGGTTTAGGGCCTCTTGTAAACATATATGTGAGGGTTGTTTCCATCACACAGCTCATCAGAACTCTTGGAAGATCAGTCGTCTGGATTTTTGTCCCCATATATCTCAGTGAGGTAAGGGGAGTTCCATTCTTTGATGTTGGCCTGATATTCTTTGCAACTGCCATTCTCTCCCTTCCATTTTCACTTTACGGGGGTAACCTGATCGATAAAGTGGGTAGGAGATTTGCAGCAATAATCACTCCGCCAATGATGGCAATAATTCTCCTAATAGAGGGGATAGTTGTTGCCAAAAATCTAAGCATAATAATCCTCATTGCAACCTTCCTCCTTTTCGAGCCCATAGCAAGTGTTCAGGGTATAGTGGACAATGTAATCATAACTGAGGAAACTCCGGAAAGTGAGAGAAACAACGCATTCAGCATCATAAGGATTGCTGCCAATATTGGTTTCTCTTTCGGACCTGCAATCGGAGGGTTCCTGTCATTCATAAATTTCTCCCTTGTTTTCTTTGTTCCAATGTTCATAACAATAATAGAATGGTTCATCTTTGTAAAATACATAAGAAACAGGAAACAATTCAATGTTTCACAGGAACGCCGCCTTACAGATTTTCCTACAGGAGACAGGCTGTTCCTCATCATATCTCTTATAATCGCAAGTTCATTCTTTGTAGCAGGGCAGTGGGGTACAACCTTAACGCTCTTCTGGTCATCAGTGGACCACATCACAAACAGGGAAATTGGTCTGCTTTACACTGTTAATGGAATCATAGTTGTCCTTTTTCAGGTACCGATTAACTGGCTCTTTGTAAAGGTGAGGGACCACATCAGGATAGCAGCAGGAGTAATGATCTATTCTATCTCATTCTTCCTCCTTATCTTCTCAAGTAATTTCCTGTTTCTGGTAGCTGACGTAATTCTCATAACTATGGCAGAGAATATCATATCACCTGTTATTTACACAGTAATAGGAAAAATGGCTCCTGAAGGCAAGAAGGGCCAGTATTTTGGGGCCTTCCAGCTGATTGTAAGTTTCATTCAGCCTGTTGCACCTGTAATGGGTACATTCCTTCTCGGGCGTTTTCAGGGAGAAGACCTGTTCATGTGGACACCAATACTGATAATAGGAATTGCTGTCACAATTCTCACCCTGAAATTCGGGGCAATAAAGTCTGCAAAGACAGTGGCTGAGGAGACCACTCTGTGATCTAAAGCAGGGGATATTTTCCTGTCAGTGGTTCAAGCACAGACTCTTCAGCGGGTCCAATTCCGGCGCATGTCAGTGTGCCTGGAAATACCTGTGTGAATCCTGCGTCATTTACTGGTTCAGTGATTATGCCCTGAGATCTGGCTATACCAATAAGCTGCCGGAGCTGTTCTTCACTCTCAACCTTAATGACAATTTTTTTCTGTCCCTCGCTGATCCACTCCTTAAAGAGTTTTTTCTCTGTTTTCTGGGCAGTCAGGGCGCAGGAAACGGAGGCATGGGCAACCTGTGCGGCAATTTTTCCCTTACCCATATCCAGATCCCGCCTGACAGCAATGACTAGTTTAACAGGCCCTACCATGGAACATCCTTCCTCTTCATCCTGTATCCGATTATATTCACTGCCCTGTGCAGTGGTGGTGTGATTATGAGTATTGTCAGTATGCCAATTATATTTCCGTAATAGTCCATGAAAAATTGTCTTGCAAATAGGAATAGAAAGAGGAATGATACCAGCGCAAACGGCCACATGTCCAGCAACGATCCTTTACCTCCTCTGGGGATGTTAATCCTCCTCTTTATAAATGAACCAAGAACATCACCTGTGAGGGAGCCGAACGACATGGCGAAAAGTGCCACCAGTATTTCTCCAATTGATGAGCCGTAAACAGGGTATGGGAGAACATGTGCGAAGTGGAAGATAGCAACAAGAATAAGCCCAGAGACAACTCCTATGAGTGACCCTCCAAAATAGCCGCTCCATGTTTTTCCATCTCCAAGTATTCTCTTTCTGTCAGGGAAATTCTTCCTGAAATCCATTGGGTAGTGCCCTCCGGTAATCACTGCTGATGGGTTTGCGATGAAAGCGGGGATGAACAGAATAAATGCTGCGGCTATAAGAAGTGGGTAATCAAGCATACTCTTCAACTGCCTTCAGTATGTCAGCCTTTGTAATTATCCCTTTCACCTCTCCACCATCAACTATAAGAACACAGCTTGAAAATTTCAGAATCGGATAGACCATAGAAATAGGTGAATTCCGGTCAAGCTGAGGCGGGGTTGCTCCCATAACCCTCCTAACTATCATTGTCTTCAGGCTTTCAATAGTGGAGCCCTTCAGAAGCATATCATTTATGTCTGATTCAGAGACTGATCCTATGAGCTTACCATCCATTGTAAGGACTGGCAACTGGGAAATTCCATGGTTCCTCATCTTATCCAGAGCAGATATAATTGAATCAGATGGCGAGCATGTAATGAGATTTGTGCTCATAATTTTCTCAGCGACAAGATCAATTGAGTTTACCTTCTGGCTTGCCCTGTTTAGGTATTCATATATTTTTCTAACCTTTTCGTAGGTTGGGTTAAGGTCCCCCTTTTCAAGCCTTGCAATATAAGACTGGCTCACACCACTAACATGAGCAAGGTCTTTCTGGCTAATTCCAAGTGTTTTTCGCATCTTTCTGAGTTCCTCTATTGAGGGGAGCATAACCAAGTTATTACTAATGTTTATATAACATATTTCCGGTTATTACTGTAGATTCTATTTCCACCGAATAGGCGGATATGTAAGATTCTCCAGCAGTTTCCAGCTTGAATCAATGTGTCAGAAATTCATTTAGTCCATTGATGTTCTGATTAAAAATCAACTATTTATACAATGCTGGAATTATGGAAAATTGCTTTCTGATAACAGCTTCCTAATAACAAACCGCAGGATTATGGCTCCTGTAATATCTATCCTGATAGCTGTTCTGATAGTTTACATATCATTTTATATCAGTGAGATAATTGTCTTCATAATACCGGTAGAGACTTTCTTTGTGTTCCACTATCTCCGGGTTTACAAATTAACAACGAGGTTGCTTGCAGGGGTAGTTATTTTTATAGTAGCAGGAATGGCATTTTCGGCTTTCTATGCTAACGATGCTTATCATTCTCAGCCTACTTACAGCGAAACAGTCACACCTTACAACCTAACATACGTATCAAATGTTACTCCATTTTCCCATTCTGGTCCAGGCCAGTCTTATCTCTTTACAGTTAGGGTATATGACGGTAACTCTTCATATGCACCAAATTACACTACATCGGAGGTCAATGTGCTCGGGCCAAATCATTATTTGAAAACAATCAACTTCAGTGAAATGAACGAGACCACTTATGCCAATCATTCGGCAATGTTCACATTTACGCTGTCAAATCTGAAGGCAGGGGTATATGATTACAACTATTCTGTTGTTTTAAACGGCACAAGAGTTAACATGTTCAGTGGAAACTATTTCAGTGGACCTATTAATACTGGAGTCCCTGAGCTTTTCGTTGATGTAATTCCCACATATACAATATCTTACCTGGTATATTTTGAGCTTATATTCGCAGTGGGTGTTTTCATCGGCAGGAGCATTGGGAACTCAAGGAGAAGGCTTGAACCGCCGAAGAATCAGACACCACCTCAGGTTCAGAAATGATCAGTCATTCCAGATTGATTTCAGCTGATTCCGAAAAGATTCGCCATCTAAATCGTCAGAATTCATTTTTCTTATAAGCCCCGGTATCCTTTCGCCAAGAGTCAACAATCTCTGGCAATCCTCTTTATTCGGAATATCTCCCTGAAGCAGAATTGAAGAAATGGCATTGGCTATATCACCGGAATTTGACTCAGGAACTGTTCTTTTTTCCCCCTTTATGATAGCAATAAGAAGTGAGATACTATTCTTAAGGGCTGGTTCATCATCAAGGTGTTTCATCATACCTGAAATTTCGATACTAAAATTTACTGGCTTTCCAGACATTTTCCTTATTAGCATGGAAAGCAGAGAGAACTGAAACCTGTCAACTCCGTCCGGAATTTCCGGAACCTTAAAATCTGACTCCTGGAATGATTCCTCCAAACCTTCAAGGAAGTTCATAAACTTCCCCAATGTTGAAAAATATCCTGAATATAACTTATCATTCAATCGCGCAGCCTCCCTTATCTCATCAATTGCAGACGAATATGACAGATCTCTTACATAATGCCAGAAAAGCAAAGACTTGTTTCTTAAAAGGAGGAACAAATTGTTGATAATTTTCGAGGTAAGAATACTCTTTGTTGCATTGTCTGTAACCTCATTTCTCCTACCCAGGATATCGTAAATTCTAGCCTTTGAATGGTAAGCAGATGCCCTCAGAGTTGTATCTCCTGTAAGATATGTATTGTCAATCAGCTGATCAAGAACACTGATAGCCTCATTATATCTCCCTTTGCTGGAATATAAGACTGAAAGATTGTTCAAATTCCTGGAAAGCTGAAGCCAGATTCCAAGCCTCCTGTTGATCGAGGCTGATTCAGTGTAACATTCCTCAGATCCATGGTAATCACCATTGATCAGAAGCATGTTGCCCTTAAGTGTTAAGGCTCTCGCCTTAAGTTCCTCATCAGAGCTTTTATCCGCTATATCAGTGGCCTCTTTCAGTCTGTTCTCTGCGAATTCATAATCCCCAAGGTTAAAGCTTGCCTCTGCGATCAGAAGCTTAAGGAAGCCAGAAGCAGCATCCTCCAGTGCCATATTAGTGGCAAAGGTCTCCAGTATGTCAACGGACTTCCTGTTATTCCCAAGTGACTGGTAAATGGATGCCAGTGTAAGAGTGACACCGGCCGGATCGATATCGTACCCCTGGCATATTTCATAGCACTTCCTGGCCTTTTCAAGGTCATCAGAGTTGTAGATGGCATTACACCGTATCAGGGAAAGTATGTTCTTTGCTTCGGCATCCTCTATATGCTCCTGAACTCTTTGCACAAAACTTAGAATAGACTGGGTGTTAGTAAATTTCCTAACGAAGGTCCTCCACTCCCTTTTCACGAGGGTTGATATCCCCTCATAGTCACCGGAAAGCTCAAGGACCTGGATTCTGTTCTCAACAGGTAGAAGCTGGAAACTTCTCGATTTTGCGGACAGCTTAAGAGCTTCCTGCAATATCTCATCCGGAATTGCACCTTTGAAATATGGATTGATGAACTTGCTTGTCATTCCAAACTTGGAATATAGCCTGCTGGCAAGTCCCATTTTTACAAGTTCATTGCATGTTTTAACTGCATCATTTACGCTTATGGAAAGGAGGTCTCCAATGATCTCAGGGTCAAGGGTGATCTGCATGAAGGAAAGAAGTGCAACTGCGAGTTTTCCAGTCCGGTCAAGCGAGTTGATTATTCCACCAAGAAACTGACTTATCTCTGTTGGAACCAAAAGGAAACGGTAAATCCTGTAGTCGATATCACCATTATCCATTATGACCCCTCGGAACCTGTAGTATCTTATTATGTAGTCAAGTATTGCAAAATTCGCATCTGAAAGTCTGTAAACGTCATTAAGGAAATCCTCCGGGAATTTGTAGTTGGAAAGCACAAACCTGAAATCTTCAGGTTGCGGTTTTGATAGGTTGAAGACTCTGGCCAGGCCTTCTCCCGTTACAACATCAAGGAAGTTTTCAAAGTCTCCGTTTGCAGACTCAAGATCTGTAGCCCCAGAACAAACAATGGAAATTCCATAATCTGTGGAACTTTTCATGAAGTATGTTAGAAGGAACCTTGTCGGGTCGGAAAGGAGATTTATGTTGCTGAAGAAAAGGAAAACTCTCCTGTCTCCCCTGAAGTAAGACCTCATCACAGAAAGAATCTCATTAAGTTCTCTTACTTTGCTCGTTTTTGTTATTGAATCTAGAATCTGGTTAAAGGGCTCGTATTTCTCAATCTCCCGGGCAGATTCAGTTAGGCCCTCATAAACTTCCGAACCCCAGTTCCTCAGGTTTCCTGCCAGTATTTTGAGAAGTTCTTTCTGCCCCCACCCCTGTCTTCCCAGCAGCATTATATTTCCCGTATTTTCGCTTGAAAGCAGAAGTTCCTCTATGCTGTCTGAGAGAATTTTAATTCTAGGGTCGCCCTTCATTCAGAAGGTGCTAGCCATAATGGCATAAAAAATATTTCACTGATAACTTTTCTAATCTGGAAATTACTTAGGAATAACTGTTTTCTTCCTTTAGTGGCAATTTATTTCGTTACCATTCCCGATCCCTCAATCAAAACATTTATCTTAAGATACAATATATTTTTACTGATAAACAATGGCGAGCTATCACTTCAAATGTAAGGATATTGGAATGAGCTGTGACTACCATGTCTCAGCCAAGAAACCGGATGATCTGATTCCTCAGATTGCCCAGCATGCCAAGGACGCCCACTCAATAGATGAGGTAAGCGACGATCTCAAGCAGAAGATCAATGGCGCAATAAAGAAGAAAATATTCTGAGATCCATTTTTAAAACCATATTAGATATTACTTTTACAAAAATCTATATATATTTTCATCATTCTATAGTGTGGCATCTTATGTCAGGAAGATTCAGGTAACTGGTGGCTCAACATATATAGTATCACTGCCTTCAAAGTGGGTAAAACTGGCAGGAATCGGAAAAGGGGACAACATAAAGATCGAGGAAAGCGATACTGCTCTGGTAATAAGCAAGGGTGACCAGAAACCAAAGGAGGTTGTCAAATCCCTCACTCTGAAAAGTGCCTTAGACCGGGAAATTCTGTTGAGGGCTCTAACATCTATTTACATTTCTAATTTCGACACTCTTACAATAAAGAGTCAGACTTACATTAACCAGCAGACAAGAGATACGATAAAACATTTCACCAGGCTTGTTATGGGAATTGAGATTTTTGAAGAATCCTCAAAGACAGTGGTGCTGCAGAACGTATTGGATTTTAACTCATTCCCTGTCCCAACCGCAGTGAGGAGGATGGCCCTGAATGTAAAGGCTATGCTTGAAGATACCATAAATGGTATTGCCAGCAATGACACATCACTTCTAGACAATGTTATAAACAGAGATGACGAAGTGGATAGGTACCAGCTTTATGTTTACAGGGAGGCAAGTAGCGGTGAAGAGACAGAAAATGACACAATATATTTCCTTATTTTCTCGAGAATTCTGGAAAGGATAGCAGATCACTCAGTGAATATATGCAAGATATGGAATAGCAGCCAGGATAATGAAGTCAAGGCCAGGGATGAAATTGTTTCATTTTTGGGCCTGTCACTTAATATGTACAACAGTGCGGTGGAAGGGTTCTACTCATCTAGATTTGAAAGATTGAATGAAATAATATCCGGCAAAGGCATAGTAAATAGGGCGAAGGAGAATATAGTCAAGGGTTCTGGCAACGAGAAACCATCCTTCGTTGCGCTTAGCTGTGCAGAAGAGTGTTCAAGGATTGGGCTGTATGCCACTGACATTGCGGAACTGGCCATGGATCTTCTCCTGAATAAGAATCCGGACAATACAATTTAATGCCTTTATAAATCCCCATCTTCAAATGAGGGCTTTTCAGGGTCACCGGAGACATAAACAGATGTGTGTTCCAGATCGTGATTCATTATCATAAGGGACCTCTTTCTAATGGCTCTCTTCAGAAGCAGTTTCTTCATCTTAAGTGTCTGGAATGGATGGCTGTCAATTCCCGTAACATAGTTTGGCCTAAGGTGGAATGATGTTGGAAACAGGTCACCGGGATAAATTATTTCCCTATTGCCTCCAGCAATTATAATTGCCTCATGCCCTGGGGTATGCCCACCAGTCCTCAGAACACTTAGCCATCCATTTATTCTTCTGCTTCCATCAAGCTTTATCTTCTGGAGGCCTCTAGCATAGGTTCCCTGATGAAGATAGTTCCCTCTTGTTATCTCATTAGGATGAGAATATCCGTTAAATTCATCATTCTGTGCTACAATTGCTGAGTTCCTGAAAATAGGCCTTCCGTTCTCAAGCTGAAGAGTTCTGCCGGAATGATCAAAGTGGAAGTGTGAGTGTATTGCCAGTCTAACATCTTCAAAACTGGTGAACTGTTCAACTTCCTTGAGGTAATCCCGGTTAGGGGTTATTTCAAATATCTTCCTGAATTTTTCGTTATGCACATTTCCCAGGCCTCCGTCAATAATTGCAGATAAATCCCCTTCAGAGGCAACTAGAGTGTTTACTCCAAGCTTGACCCTTCCCGCTTCATTAAGGGTGCATACTCTGGACCATATCGGTCTTGGAACTATGCCAAAAGCAGCCCCGGGGTCAAGACTGAAAGTCCCGTCCCGGACAATATTAACCTCTACTTTTCCCAGCATCAATATAACCACTCACTTCCCATATGCCTTCCCCACTTCCCGTATGTAATCCAGTGCATCAACGGATTCAAGATTTGAAACGTCTCCGGTATCAGAGTTCATAAATGCTGCCCTGACAACTCTTCTTACTATCTTTCCATTCCTGGTTTTTGGTATTTCCGGTACCCATATTACATATCTGGGAAGAAAAGGTTTCCCAACACCATTCGCTATGGCATTCAATATTTCATCCACAGTCTTCTGTGAATTCTCTCCGCTGAAAAAAATTGCCAGAGATTCTCCCTTTATAGGATCAGTGATGCCAACTGCAGCTGCCTCATTTACCCCTTCAACAGCGAGCACCTCATTCTCTACCTCTCCGGGCCCCAACCTCTTTCCTGCAATCTTCAGAACATCATCCGACCTGCCGTTTAAAAAGAAATAGCCATCCCTATCCATTAAAGCCCAGTCACCCTGAATCCAGATCCCGGGAAACCTCATCCAGTAGGTGGAAATATACTGTTCCGGTTTTTTCCATATCCCACGAGTCATTGATGGCGTGTGCCCTTTTGCCACAAGATAACCAAGTTCATCGAATACCTCATCCCCGTTTTCATTGAATACGGAGGCACGCATGCCGAGTCCACGGTACAGACATCTTGGCATCAAAGGATGTGCTGGTGTAGATGCCAGAAAGCATCCGATAATATCAGTTCCTCCTGAAATATTGCATATGGGTTTCTCTGAACTGCCAAGGTTTTCAAAGAGCCATAGCCATGATTCCTCATCCCATGGTTCTCCGGTTGATCCAAACACACGTACTGTTTCAAGAGGCTTTCCGGTAGTTTTTGATTTTAGTGATCTAACAAATGTAGGAGAAAGACCAAGCAGCGTAACATTTCCTGCCTTCATTGCATCCCAAAATCTGTCCCAGGTGGGGTAATCAAGAGAACCGTTGTAAAGAAACACTGTTGCGCCCAGGCAGTTTCCACCTATGATGTACCATGGCCCCATCATCCATCCAAGGTCAGATATCCAGTATATGGTGTCATCACTTTTGCAATCCATGTAGTATTTTACTTCCTTGGCTATGTTCACTAAGGACCCTCCATGTGTGTGTACTGTTCCCTTTGGTGTTCCTGTAGTTCCAGAGGTATAGAGCATAATTGCAGGATCCTCACTGTCAGTACGTGCTGACTGTGTGTAACTGCCATTATTTAGTAAATCATCAAATAAAAGCATCCCTTCTGGTTTATCTTTTCCACTTACTATGAGCCTTATTCCTTCTATGCCGGTTAGGTTATCTATCATGTTAACCCTCTTACCTCTTCTTGTATAGAAGGATGTGGTGAATACGAACCTGATTCCGGCGTCATTTATTCTCGTCTTTAACGCCTCGTTTCCGTAGCCGGAGAACATTGGGACTGCAACAGCACCCACTCTCATTATCGCATAAAGTGCGATGACCGCCTCCGGGACAGATGGCATATATATTCCAACTCGTTCTCCCAATGTTATTCCAATCTTCAAAAGCGAACCTGCAAGTTTTCCAGTCATCGTATCAAGCTGCTGGTAGGTTAAGGATGAAATCTCTCCTGATTCATCCATAAATCGGATTGCAATATTCGTGCTTGCCTTCCACTTTTCAACGCAGTTGTAGGTAATGTTAATTGAACCCCCAACAAACCATCTTGTCCATGGGATTCCCATGCTGGAGTCAAAAAGTGTGTCATAGGGTCTGAAGAATTCAATTCCGGTATCAGCAATAACCGCAGGCCAGAACCACTTTGGATCTGAATCCGCCCTGTCATACAGCTCTTTTCTATCTGAAATACCGTTCTTAACTGCAAATTTCATAAGGTTTGTGTTCTGGGGCTGAGGAGGAACATAAACGAACTTCTGCATGGGATAGAAATGCAATTCAATCAATTAAATTATTTCAGATAATCTGGGGAAAATTGAGAATTCTGTGAAAGATGAATGGTAACTAAATTAAGCACAGTACATTTAGCCAGATTGCTTGAATGGAAGTATCTATGAAAGAGAGCTTGCAGGAATTCTCTCAGGGAACAAAAAAGTGATAGATAAATTTTCGAAAAAAATGGATGAAACTTCCAGAATGGTGCTTTCATCCATGGTCGAGAATCCTTTTTATGTTTCAAGAACAGCAGGCTCATTTGGAGCTGATCTAGTTGCAATGAGGCATGATCTTTCGCTGATCATTGAGGTTAAATCATCTATAGGTGACACTCTCTCGTTCGCAGAAGCTTCAGGGCAGAGGCAGGATCAGGCAATCAGGCTTCAGGAGCTTTGCAGAAGGGCCGGTCTCTTTGTAACTTATGCATACAGGCTCAAAAGTATAGCAGGAGATCCCTGGATGCTTTTTGCCATAGATTCCCAGCCCCATGGAAGTGCAAGAATAATTTTCGAGAGGTTGCCAAAGGTGGGTATAACAAAAAAGGGAAATTTTCAGTTGAAATGGTCTGAGGGATTCCCTCTTGTCAGGTTTATCAGTTATATCAATCAAAAAATTTAGTGGGAAGCCCTGATCGCTTTTTCAAGGCATTCCATGGACATATCTATTTCCTCAGAGGTCACATTAAGCGGAGGGATTATCCTTATTGCGCTGAGGCCCGTGGAGAGCAAAATGAGCCCATTTTCAAGGGATTTTAGTTCAACTCTATCTCTCATCTTTGCGTTTGGTTCTCTGGTCTTTCTGTCCTTGACAAAGTCAAGGGCAAGCATAAGACCCATACCTCTGACATCACCGACAGACTCGTCCTTTTCTGCGATCTCGTTCAGTCTTCTCTTGAAATACTCGCCCTGTTTTGTGGCGTTATCAAGAAGCTTCTCCTCTCTTATTGTATTTACCGTAGCAACACAGGCAGCACTGGCTAAAGCATTTCCCCCAAATGTGTTTGAGTGGAGGCTTGGTTCTGAAAAATCAAGGCGTGAATTGACAATAACACCACCCATTGGAATTCCGGACGCTATTGCCTTTGCGACACTTATTATCTCCGGCTCAACGCCAAAGTGCTCGGAAGCAAAGAATTTTCCAGTTCTTCCAAAACCAGTCTGAACTTCATCCATGACCACCAGAACATTGTTCTCGTCAGCAAGTTTTTTCAGTTTTTTGTGGAAGTTCTTCGGAGGTACTATGTATCCGCCTTCTCCCTGTATGGGCTCAACGACGAACGCTGCAAGGTTTTCCGCAGGAACATAGGTCTTTAGCATATATTTGTCTATGAAATCAATAACTCTGTTTTCAAGCTCCTCGGGCTCCTCGTATCCGTCAATACCGAATGGATTCCTGTAAGGGTTAGGGAAGGGCGCATGCTCAACTCCAGGCATTGTTGGGAAGAAGCCTTTTTTCTGGATTGGCTTTGATGCTGTGAGCGAAAGAGAACCCTGTGATCTTCCATGAAAACCCCCAATAAATGAGATAAACTGCTGCTTTTTTGTGAATGCCTTTGATATCTTAATAGCGGCCTCATTTGCCTCTGTTCCGCTGTTAGCAAAAAATACTTTTTTTGAGAATTTACCGGGTGTCACTTCGGTAAGAGCTCTGGCTGCTTTCACCTGCTCATCGTAATAGAAATCAGTTCCAGCAAAATGCCAGAGTTTGTCGAGCTGTTCCTCAACTGCCTTCTTCACCTTAGGGTGGATATGACCG
Source organism: Thermoplasmata archaeon (assembly GCA_021797265.1). Next base: position 674 of record JAJZZZ010000030.1, on the reverse strand, counting down.
AGGTTATTCACACTGATGCCTGTGGAAAAATCAAGGTAAACATTCCCATCAACATCCTCAAGAAAAGAACCATACCCACGCTTTGCAACAATAGGCAGAGACTTTGTTGAGGTAACCAGATATTTCTCATCCATTTCAATAATCTTTTTTGCCTCCGGTCCTGGCGGTGTAACGTTGATTTTAACCCTTCTTTCATCAGTTTTCTGGTTTTTCAGCATATTTATCGAAATATTATATTGGCCACTAATATATATCTTATTGAATCAAATCGAACATGAATTACGAATTACGTACCGTACAATATATCAGTTAGTTAATCTGGCCCCATTAATGGATTAGCATTGGCAAGCCGTTAATTTGAAATGGGTACAATTAAAGCGAGATAGAACAAAATTTAAAGGATAAGGGAGTTAGGGATGAGATGGCCAGGGAAAAGAAAAACGCTGGGAACGGCCGAACGAAGGCATTTTTGATAGTTGTAGTCGGCATCATCGTGATCATTTCCTTCCAGTATTATGTTCTACCCCTCGTTGAATCAATTTTCCCAATACTAAAAGGTTACGACAGATATCTGAAGGATGCCCTGGCAGCCATTGTAATATTCTCAATAGCAGTTGGAATTTTAAGTATAGTTAAGAGGACCATAGAGAAGACGTCCCAGAAGGCAAATGGCA
>JAJZZZ010000156.1 GCA_021797265.1 Thermoplasmata archaeon | reverse complement strand
AAGATGGGATGATGATTTTATCAGGAATCCAGGCGTATCAGAGGATATTGAGAGAACAGAGCTGGAGGAAGTGCCTCTATCCCGGAGTGTTATGGTATATGTATGATCTGTGCCGCCGGAAATTGTATGGACATTCTCCTGAATATACTGGACAGCCGGCCCAAGATTTCCTGAACCTGCTGTGTATTGCAAGTTGACCTGCAGCCAATTCACATTCACGGTATCCTCTGTACTCATATGGGAAACAGCAAAATATCCTGAAACAACGATTATCACGGCAATGGCAACATATGTCATCCTTTTCCTGTTGGTCTTCAGTTCCGGAGAGTACTGGGATTCAATGGGCTGCATGCTGATGAGTGATCGCGGATTCAATAAATAAGCCTGATCACTCGGCAACATCCCGCAATCCCTGATGACAGAATTCGTCAAGAACGCAAGGAGGAATGCTGTTTGCAAACAACTTATATATGTCACCCGTGATAACCAGAACCGATGGCAGTTCCCATTACCAGCCCAACGCTGGCTTTCATAGGAAACACTGAATTGATCATCGATTACGTTCTTTCATTCACCATAGTCCCGTTCGTCCTGTACTGGTGGTACCGGTCATACAGCAGGATGGGTATAACATTCAGGAAGATGGTCAATTACGGCTGGCACAATGGTCCGCGGATGATAAAGCAGATTCTTGGCTACGGTTTCTTCCACAGGAAAAACCTCAAGAACAGGTACGCCGGAATCATGCACTTCCTGATTTCCTGGGGCATTCTGATACTGTTCATAGCCACGTCACTCATATTCCTCTCCCATGATTTGCTGAAGCCCACCATTCACCAGGGAATTCTTGTGGGAGATTTCTACCTTAATTTCGAGGTATGGGCTGATCTTGGCGGAGTCATGCTGGTTGCTGGCATAATAATGGCATATGCCAGGCGCCTGCACAAGAAGGTGAAGCTGGACACAAAGAATGAAGACTATATACTTCTCACTGCGCTGCTCATAATGGCACTGGAGGGTTTCTTCCTTGGAGCGCTGAAGATATATCTCTTCAGGCAGTCATTCGATGTTTACAGGTTTGTGGAGTGGCCCATGAGCTACCTCTTTGGAACCATGAGCGCCAGCACTGGAATTGAACTGTACCGGATAATGTGGATGGTGCACGTCATAACAGGATTTCTTCTGGCCGCTTACCTCCCATTCTCCAAGCTATCCCATATGGCACTGGCAATGGTCATGATTGGCGAGAAGAAGATCAGGAACAGGGGCGAGCTTCCAACTCCTTTCATTCTTGCGGATGCACTGGAGACCGGCAATTTCGATTTCAAGGTGGGAACCAAGAACATCAGTGATCTTACCTCGTTCCAGAAGATAGATGCACTTGCATGCACAGACTGCGGGAGATGCGAGCGAGCCTGCCCTGCAGTCATGGCCGGCACTGATCTCAGCCCCAGGGCGGTGGTTCAGAACATCAAGAAGAACGTCTATGGAGACGGGGAACTTACCCAGATGGTCCTGACGGAAAACGCCGCCTGGGCATGCACCACATGCCAGGCCTGTGTCGAGGAGTGCCCAGTTCTCATTGAACCCTTTTCCTTCATAATGGATGTGAGGAAGAATCTCGTAATGGAGAACAGGTTCAGCAAGCAGACTGGAACCTATTTCAACAATCTCACAAACACCCAGAATCCCTTCGGGAACAGCCCCTCTGACAGGGATGCAATGCTTGAAGTCGCCCCGAAATTCCAGGAAGGGACGGAATACCTGTACTGGGTTGGCTGCATGGGCGCATTTGATCCACGGGACAACAAGACAGCCAAGACCATAATTTCATTACTTAAGAAAGCCGATGTGAATTTCGGAATTCTGGGTTCTGAAGAGAAGTGCGTGGGTGAAACAGCACGGAGAATGGGTGAAGAGGGAAGATACCAGGAACTGGTGATGCAGAACGTGGAAACCCTTAACGGCCATGGCGTGAAGAAAATCATAACTGCATGCCCCCATTGCTACAACACATTCAAGAATGAATATCCCAAGTTTGGGTTGAATGCGGAAGTTGTTCATCACAGTAAGTTTCTTGCGGACCTGGTTGAGGAAGGAAAACTTAAGGTAAAAAAGACCCAGGAGACGGTAACACTTCACGATCCCTGTTATCTTGGCCGGGTAAACAATGAGTATGACAACACGAGATTCATCCTGAATTCAGCATCCGATCTCAAGGAAATGGAGAAATCAAGGGAAAACAGCATGTGTTGCGGTGCAGGTGGAGGCAATTACTGGTACAAGGTTGAAAGCCAGGATTCCATCAGCCAGATAAGGATGAAGCAGGCCCTGGAGACAGGCGCAAACAAGCTGGCTGTGGCCTGTCCTTTCTGCATGCCCATGATGGAAGATGCCTCAAGGACACTGAACGCCAGTGACAAGATACAGATAAAGGATATTGCAGAAATTATTAAAGAGAATCTCGTGGAATAATCGTGGGGCAGATTATTCCCATCTAAAAATAAATCTAATATATAGTATATGTTATAACTATATAGCTATAGACTTGACAATATATTATTTGCATCACGCTTATTCCCGGCTTTGAAATTTATCTCCTGGTATGACTACCGAAACAAAACCGGACTTGATAGAGCC
>JAJZZZ010000029.1 GCA_021797265.1 Thermoplasmata archaeon | reverse complement strand
TTTCCCAATATGATTACCATAAGGTTTCAGTGGACGAAATCATGTCAAGATCAGGCTTGACCATTAGAAAAATTCAAGAAATCCTTGGAATGGGAGATTAGCTCAAGTTTTCTGCATCTTCCAGGCCGAAGTTGCCGGATTTTATCTGGGATCTCATCATCTTCTTGAATCCGCGGTTTCCTTTCATGGCCTTCATGTTGTTCTTCATGGCCTTGAATTCCCTCAAAAGGGATCTAATGTCAGTCTCAGACCGCCCTGAACCTCTGGCTATCCTGGAGATTCTCTTGGCATTTATTTCATCTGGATTCTCAAGTTCAAAATAAGTCATTGAATCCATTATGACCCTGTAATTCCCGAGTTTTTCCTGAGCTGTTTCTATGGCATTGGAGTCGATTTTGTTTCCACCCGGCATCTTTGCGAGCGGAAGCGAGTCAAACATTTTTGAAATCAATCCCGGCTGGGCAAATTTCTCCCATATTTCGTACATGTCCTTCAGGTTGAATTTCCCGGACATGAGCTTGTTCATGGACTCTTCTGCCTCTTCCTCGGAAATATTCGTTTCCTTGAATGCCTCGAGCAGGGTTTCCAGGTCTCCAAGTCCCAGGAGCCTGGAAAGGAATTTCTTGGACTGGAAGATTTCAAGGTCTTCCGGGTGTTCGCCAGTACCAATGAAGTATACCGGTGCGTGAATTTGGGACACAGCGCTTAAGGCACCGCCTCCCTTGCCGGTTCCGTCCATTTTGGTAAGTATGACGCCAGTTATGCCCACGGCATCGTTAATGGTCTGAGCCTGTGGACCTGCCTGCTGGCCCACGGTGGCATCAATCACCAGAAGTACCTCGTCTGGATTGAAGGTGGCCTTAATCTCCTTGATTTCTTTAATGAGGTCGTCATTCAGGGAGTCTCTGCCACTGGTATCAATAATCTTCACTTTCAGTTCGCTTTGCGACTTGAGGCCATTCTTAATGATCTTTACGGGGTTTTTCTCACCCTTTTCTCCATAAAAGGGGACATTGAGTTTCTTGGCAAGCTGTTCGAGCTGGTCATAAGCACCTGGCCTGTGGACATCAGCAGCTATTACGCCCACACTGAGGCCTTTTCTGTGGAAGAATCTGGACAGCTTTCCTGCTGAGGTGGTCTTTCCCTGCCCATATAGGCCCACCAGCATAATGGTCTGTTCTTTCAGCGTAAGCTTGGAATCGTCACCCAGTATCTTCAGAAGTTCTTCGTAAACAATCTTTACAAGATAATCCTGCGCGGTCATGCCAGCAGGGGGTTTTTCGTCGTTTGCTCTCTGTTCAAGAGTTGACGAGAGTTCCAGGACAAGCTTCACGTTCACATCAGCTTTTAGGAGTGCCCGTTGCACGTCTTTAGCAATCTCCTTTATTGTCTCCCTGTCGATAAAACTCGAACGGGAAATCTTTCTCAGGGTTTCCCTGAGCGATCCGGCAAGACTTTCCAGAACCATTACGACACCAAGTAAATCATTTAATTTTAACCTATTGAATAAGCAGAAATCCCATGAAAGGGATCAGTATTCTCTCCACCTGTGCCTGCAGGATTCACATGTGTAGAATTTGGTTTCCGGCTCATCCGCCGATCTTGTCTGCTTCAGAAGATAATATGCGCCCATATGCTTGCATTTAGGGCACACAGCATCTGAATCAAGTGGTTCTACAGCCTTCTCTTCCTTGATCATAATAATTTCTTTCTGGGTGCTCTTGCTGACTATCTGGCCTGTTCCGCTTTTTGATGTACTCATTGTATAATGGCAGCTGCCGCAGACCAACTTTCCTCCAGTAGGTGACATAAGAGAACCGCACTTAGGGCAAAACATCATCGCCATGGAAGTTGAGTAATTTTACTACGTATAAATACATTGACTAAACTCCAATGAACCTTATTATGGTGAATGTGATTTTTGAATATGGCATCATATGATGAGGACAAGATCAAAACTATACTCAGCGGAAGCAGGACCATAGCTGTTGTTGGAATATCCGACAAGCCAGAAAGGGACAGTTACAGGGTCGCAAAGTATCTGAAAGAGAAGGGATATGAAATACTTCCAGTGAATCCGGCAATTGAGCAGTGGGAAGGGATAAGATCATACAAGAGCCTTCAGGAGATCCCGGGAGAGAAGAAAGTGGACATCATTGACATCTTCAGGAAATCAGATGCAGTACTGCCCATTGTTCAGGAAGCCCTGAAAATTCATCCCAGGACAATCTGGATGCAGGAAGGGGTTGTAAATGAGGAGGCAGCTGAACTGGCGAAGAAAAATTCGCTCCTCGTAGTGATGGACAGGTGTATGATGAAGGAACATGCCAGGCTAAACACTCCCTGAGAAGTTTAAAGTGTCCAAAGATGATGTGGAAAAGGGCCGGGGTAGCCTAGCCCGGTATGGCGATAGACTCGAGATCTATTGCTCTTAGTAGCTCGGGAGTTCAAATCTCCCCCCCGGCGCTTTTGACCAGGAATTTGGCAAAAAGTAACCAGATAATTAATTTTTAGCGATTATCATGGGCGTTCCTTATTAATATAAATCAATAATCTGGCTTGAATTATACATTGATGTACAGAATTATGCAGTATTGCGTGATGAAAACATTTTGTTTCGGAAATTTTTCAATCCCTATATAAATAGCCTTTTCATTCTATGCCATTTTGTAAGCATTAATTTATATACTCCGAATTTTTTTAACATTAGTGCAAGGAAAATTGGATAACAAAGATATACAGATTTTAACTTACCTGCAGGAAAACGGCAGGGATAAGATATCTGAAATCTCCTCAAAGCTGGGCATACCCAGGGCAACTGTTTTTGAGAGAATGGAGCGGCTGAAGAAGGATGGATATATCCAGAAATACACAGTTGACCTCGATTATGAGAAGTTGGGATATTCCATCATGGCCTACATATTGATTGCTTATGACTATAAGTCCATGGTGAGCCAGAGGGAATTGTGCCAGAATCTCTGCAAAATGGACAACATCCTTTCTGCGTCCATAATAGCCGGCGATTGGGATGTCATAGTTCTCGCAGTTACAAGGAACATGAAAGAACTTTCCGATCTGGTCCTTGGGAAGCTCAAAGGCATGGAGGGAATTGCCAAGACTCTTTCAGTGCCTGTATTCGATCATATGAAGTGAAGCCATCCATCAAACTCTTATATAATTCGGACAGATTGAGGTTCAGAGCTGGGATAGCCTAGCCTGGTAGGGCGCAGGTCTGGAAAACCTGTTCTCTTAGTAGATCGGGAGTTCAAATCTCCCTCCCAGCGTTTTAGTTTGTAGTAGGCACTTGGTTTATTTCTTTGTGCAGTGTTACAGAATTATTCTGGCATAAGTCTTCTTGCAGTTTAACATCGTGAGCGGGAAATCCCACATCCTTCAGGGGTGGGATGGGAGCGAACCAAAATTTATCAGGCGATTGCAGATAATCTCCTGTTCGCTGGCAGACATAAGTGAAAGTGGTCGGATCGCATATTGCTCCATGCGTGCCTGCATCCGTAAAGTCAGATGGCTGAGCATGGAGAACACAGTACCTTCGGGCCGAGGGGAATTCAAGCCTGTGGAGACTCCGCCAGCAGCCGTAGAAGCAGGAAGCCCATGGATTTATTCGTGGGAGGAGGTCACTTTACGGTTTACCATATCATGTTAGGGAGTTTGTAGATATGCGGACTAATTTTTGCATCAAAAAATCGCAAACATATCTAAACTGCTCCATCAGGTCCAAACCAAGCGGAAAATTACAGACTGCCAAATGACTTCTGGATTTTTACCATAATATTTAAGGTATGTCCTATATGTTGAACTATATTTTTTACCATACAAATGTACGACCTATTTTTGGGAGGACAGTTATGGTGAGCGAGAAAATTTTTTATTCAATTGTTACTGCAATTATCGTTTTGGGTGGCATAGGCATCGGGGTGGCCTATCATGCTTCAATCAGTACCACGCCCTCTGGTTCCACAGGTCCAGGTACAACCAGCGCCCAGACCTCTTCAGTGCAGCCGTACCAGCTCACAATCATAGTGACCACGCAGAATTACTTCAATGCAACAGCCGGACAGCAGCCTGCTTTCTTCGTGCTGCAGAACAATACTCTGCAGTCTTCAGCAAATATCAGGCTGCCTGCAAATGTGCCAATCCAGCTGACAATCAGGAATTATGACGATGGACCTGCAAGCACTGACGTCAATTACAGTGCGGTAGTGGGAACATACAATGACCAGGTTTCCGTGTTCAACGAGACCCTGATCCAGGCATATGCAATAGACCCAACTTCAACTGCAGCATCTGGCATAGCAATAACCGGCGGTATCGTAACGACCTACGTCGACAACTACTCTATATCCCATACCTTCACAATTTTCAGCAATGCAACACACAAGGTTGCAGTCAATGTCCCAATTCTGCCTTCGACAGTGGAACAGACCACATTCAAGCTAAGCCAGCCCGGGGGATACTACTGGCAATGTGAAGCTGGATGCGGTGCCCCGTCTCAGTTCACCGGAGCAATGTCAACACCCGGATGGATGACTGGCTATGTCACCGTTTCAAACATGAGCGTTGCAAACCAGCCTTACAACCTGAATCTTCTGGTTGTGCCCCACCAGCCCTGGAACTCCACAGCACACCAGCCCGCATTCATCGTTGTTTCAAATGGTGCCCTTTATTCGACTGCTAACATCTCAATCCCGGCAAACACAAAAATTAACGTGAATATTTTCAACTTTGACACGGCAGGGCCGCTTTCTCAGAACTCTTACGCGAATGTAACAGGAACGGTTGGGGGAAAGATCTTTTACCTGAATGACAGCACAGTCAACTCAACAATCACAGGGAGCCAGGCGAGTCCCACCGGCATTTCAGTGAGTGGTGGTTCACTGGCATCCAACATATCCGCTTCAGAGGCATCACACACTTTCACAATTTCACTTGGAGCAGGCTCAACTATCAACATACCTGTTGCTGACAGTGCAACCGTTTCCGCATCATTCTACATTAACCAGACCGGTACATACAGCTGGGCTTGCTGGGATGCCTGTGGATTTGGCGCCAATGGAATGGGTGGCTCAATGATGACTCCAGGATGGATGATGGGCTCGGTTTACGTCTACTGATCACTGATCAGTAGCCCAAATTTATTGAGGTTTGAATATGACTGAAGAGACAGGTATTGAATCGGAAGTAGTGGAAGACCCGTCCAGGAGAAGCTTCCTGAAATATATGACTGTGGCTGCTTTTGCAGCAGCATCTGCTGGTGCACTCAGGGTTACCCTGCAGAATATCATACCGAAGAGTGCAGGCATAACAGGATTCCCGCAACTTTTGCTGGTTGATTCGGTTTCCGGGAAACCCGTAAACACCTCTGATATTACTGTAAACAGCAGTTCCGTGGTAACATTTGATTATCCACTGCAAGGTGAGCCCAATTTTTTACTGAGGCTTGGAGATGCCAGCGGAAACGACGTAAAGGTCAGCTCAGTTAAGGTGAGCGTTCCCGCTTCCGGAAGCACTTTTCAATCACCGGCCGGCGTTGGCCCTTACGGTTCGGTAGTTGCCGCAAGCGCCATTTGCGAACATCTCGGATGTATTCCGCCCATAATCAAGTTTTATAAACCCGGCACCAGCATACCCAATGGCCCTTCAGGCTCACAGAATACGGGCTTTATTCACTGCAACTGCCATGGAAGCACCTATGACCCGGGGAAGGGATTCGGCATTATTACGGGGCCAACACAGAATCCCCTGCCAAACGTTTCCCTCAATTACGACAAAACCAGCGATCAATACTATGCAGTTTCAATGGTCGGGCCCACAATATATGGGCATAGCAGCGACCTGTCGGGAGGCAACCCTCTCCCTTCCAGTTCCCAGACAGGGGTGTCTTCCCAGTCATCATGAGGTGAATGAAAGATGAACAATGAAAAACCTAAGGAAACCCCCATACTGATCAAGATGCTCAATGAACCCCGCCCTATTCCAAGAAAGGTTCCCGATTACATGAGGAAAAAGGGTGGTGCATGGTACTGGACCGGTGCCATGGTAACTACGGCATTCCTCTACGAAGTTATAACTGGCCTGATAATTCTAATGTACTACCAGCCTTCTCATGCCTATACCAGCACTGAGAACTTTGTGAATAGCGTGCCCTTCGGGTCCATCATACTGACTACGCATCTTTACGCCGCATATGTGATGATTGTACTGGTTTATGTGCACCTTATTAGAAATCTACTGGTGGCTGCCTACAAGAAGCCGAGGATGATGCAGTGGCTCACAGGCGTGCTCCTCCTGGCACTTACAGTTGGCATCGGCTTCTTCGGATATTCAATGAGCGGTGACGTTCTTTCAGCAGATGCCACTGATGTCGGAACAGGTATTGCACGCGGAATACCCATAATAGGGAATTATCTTTCGCTGATATTTTTCGGAGACGGCACACCGGTTTCACTTTTCCACAGGATGCTGGGCTGGCATATCGTTCTGGCTGCAGGCATAGGCATTCTTTTCATGGGCCATTTCATAATGGCTGAGTACAACTCGATCATGCCGTCCCACAAGGATGCAAACTACAGGGCTCCTGCCATAGATGAGGAAAAACCTGAGTATAAGCCATGGTACCCAAACAACCTGTTTTACATGCTGCAGATCGGTATGTTGACAATAGCTGCCATTCTGATCATTACCTCTGTTGTTGCAGCCCTGGGATCGGCAGTGCCCCCACTGTTTTCTCCATTCCCGCAGGTCTCTCCTTCCAGCCCACTGGCCCAGAATGTTCCTGCATATCCCCCATGGTTCCTGCTTTTTGTGTACAAGGCCGTGGATTTCAGTTTCATGGCGGGACCGGGGCCATTCTACGCAACACTCATATTTGCGGGTATCCCCGTCTTCTATCTGCTTCTGCTGCCATACCTGGACAGGTCACCAAGCCTTAAGCTCACAGAAAGGCCAATAACATTGGGCCTGACAATTCTCGGTATCATATTCTTTGTGGGACTTTCAACATGGGGTGCCCTTACACCTGGTGTTTCCATACCAACCTCACAGGTGGTGGCATTTTTCCTGTTGCCGATTCTGATTGTTCTCCCCCTGGTATACTTTCTCTCAAAGAATTACCAGAAAACCGGCATGGATGCAGAACATTTTTCGCAACTGGCTATTTCACTGAGCCTGCTTGGTGTTTCTGGATTCGGGTTAGGGATGCTGATAGATGCACTTATAATGTATGGGAACCCAGTGTATTATGTTCCAAGCATTCTGATGGCTATGGTTGTCGCCCTCCTTGTGACACTGGTCGCCTATACCATCTGGGATTCCATGAATACAGTTGAAAAGAAGCAACATAAACCTCTTTCCAGAAAAATGAGAAACACACTTGGCGGTGCTTTCACACTTGGCGCATTTGTATTGATTACGGTGATTCAGCCCTTCAGCACAACATCAACATTTCAGGAATCGTTGTTTGGCATAGGCCTGGGCATTGTAGTTCTCATTGCAGCTGCAAATCTCAAGCTCTACAGGTCTGTGGTGCTTGGGGAATAAATATAATATCCCTTTTCCTTTTATTTTTCAGCTTCTGTTGCTTTTTGCAATTCTGTTTACTTTTTTACGTAATGCATGTTGCTATTCATTAGAGAAAGAAACTGGAAGATGCTTTACTCCAAAGACAATAATCCCTCCCAGCGGTTCAAGCTGTACCCCTTTCTTGAGAGTTACCTTTCCGGCTCTTTCAAGCAGTGTTTCCATGGCAATCTTAGCCTCCAGCCTGGCAAGGGGTGCCCCCAGGCAGAAATGCACACCTTCCCCAAAAGCAACGTGTCTGTTCGGTGTTCTTTCGATGAGAAATTCCTCCGGGTTCTGGAATTCCGCCGCATCATGGTTTGCAGAACCTATCCACGCAAGAACAACCTGGCCTTTCCGGATGAGTTTTCCACCCAGTTCTACGTCCTTCTTGCATGTCCTGAACATAGACTGAACAGGTGACCTGTATCTCAGCACTTCCTCCACCATACCAGGAATCAGTGATCTGTCTGCGAGTATCCTCTGGTATTCGTGAGCATTGTTTGAGAGTGCGAGCACAGCATTTGTTATAAGATTGGTAGTCGTCTCGTTTCCCGCCACAAGAAGAAGAACGCAGAATCCCAGCAGGTCCATTTCAGACAGCTTCTCCCCGTCCACTTCGGCCTGAATCAGAGAACTTATTAAGTCGTTGCCCGGCTTTTCCCTTTTCATCCTGATTATTTCACTGAAATATTTTGCCATGGCCACCTGAGGGTTAAAATACTCGTCGCTTGTTTCATTCATGCCCTCACTTGTGCCTGATACAAGCTCGTCGGACCATTTCTTGAACTTTATCCGGTCTTCCGGAGGTATTCCCAGAAGTTCTGAAATAACTATTACTGGCAGCGGGCCAGAATAATCCTCAACAAGATCGCATTCACCTTTTGTCATTATCCTGTCCACCAGTTCCTCAGCAATTTCCCTGATCCTCGGAGCCATTTCCTGTACGCGCTTCGGGGTGAACGCTTTATTCACAAGTGCCCTGAGATGGGTATGCCTTGGCGGATCAGTGGAAATGACGCTTGCGCCAATTGGATTGCTTGCTGATTCATACCTCCCTTCGGATGAGGAAAAACAAGAATAATCTGAAAGTACCTTTTTCACTTCAGCATATCTGAACACATGCCATATGCCATTGCTTTCATTATAAAACACAGGCTGGTGTTGCCTCATCACTTCATACCATGGGAATGGGTTCAGGGGATCACGATGAACTTTCTCCATGTTGCATCAGACTCTTATTGCGCATATACTTAACTTATTGCCATGTCAGGGGTCGCCACAATCAATCTCGGTCAGGCATATCCTTTCTGTACCAGCTTGTTGATTCTTCTCTCCCAGAATTCTCTCCTTGTGGAGAGCAGGCACAGAAGCATTGCTGTGCCAATGGATGCAAATACGATGACCAAGGGCACAATAATTGAGAGCATAACAACAAAAATGAAGAGCAGCAGTGGAAGGGCAGGCACAAACTGCACGGCACTCATCCTCGTGCTGATGAATCCCTCATCAGTGATCTGGTAGGAACTGGCTGAGAACACAATTAACAGGTAGAGCCCTATAAGCAGTGGATCCAGAACCAGGAATACCAGCACAGCCTCCAGGGAGTTTTTGACACCGAGGTATGAGTCTATAAGGCTTACAGCCACGAAAGGTATGCTAGTTAATATGGACTGGGCAACCTTTGAGGCAATTGTTATGGATATGTATTTCCAGGGTTCCATTGAGGTGAAGGAGAGCCATGCCCTTTCATAAGTCATTACTCCTGAGTTGAAAATAAATTGCGGTATTACACCAACATAAACGGATCCCAGGAGCACAACAAAGTTGAAGCCTTCGGCCTGAGCGCCAAAACCTATCAGGTAGTATGCCAGGAACCCATATACTGCCGCAATGCCCACCATTAATGCATAATAAGTTCTGAGCCTTATCCTGGAAGTCAGTGTCTTGATGCCGCCCGCCATCATGGAATTGGTGCTGTATGAAAGGTTGCTGAAGCCATTAAGGAAAACGGCCTGCACTGGAGTGTATTTTACATATCTCACGATGGAACTGTACTCTTTCTTCCGCTCACGCTGGCTTGATATCCTGATTGGCAGCTGCTCGCTTGCCAGGGAATTTATTGCCCCAAGAAGTGATGCACCCGCAACAGGCGCAGTCATAACCAGTGAATTAAGCGGATTCCCTTCCATGAATGCCTGAGGCGAATATGGAAATCCTACGAAGAAGGAAATGACCCACAACCCAATTGCAACGGCTATGACTACCCTGTAGTTCCTCTTAAGATGGAAAGTGCCAATGCCCACGGTGATGAGGAATATGTCAAGCAGGATAAGGTTGAGAATTACCAGAGACATCTCCAGCGGTCCATAATGCACGAGGGCCAGCACAAAGACGCTGACTGCAATGAGAATCAGGCCTGCACCCATGGCCTGTACCAAGAGAAGTGCAAATATGAGATGTCTCCTGTTAATTGGTGATACGAAAAGGTACTCCTGGTCGGACTTGGAAACTGATATTCCGCCTGCAAGCGAAGATACTATGGAGTATCCACCTAAAATTGCACTGAAATAAATTATGCCATAATTGTATGCTGCCCCTGATATCTGGTATGGTGCTGCATACAGTGAGTACACTGCTATCAGGATAATTATGAGTAAGTAATAACCGGTGAACCTTGTCCGAACCAAAAGCATCTGCAGGCTACGGTGCACTCTTCATCAGCCTCGAGACAATTGATTCTATGGGTTCCTTTTGCGCCCCCCTCTCCCTCAGCTCTTCTATGGTTCCTTCCCAGATATGGCGGCCGTTTGATATCATCACCACCCGGTGGGTGAGGCGTTCTGCAATTGACATTATGTGGGTGGATACCAGGAAAGTCGCCTGCATATCGTCAAGAAGTTCCATGACCCTCTCCTGGGAGGGTATATCAAGATAATTCAGGGGCTCATCCATGATAAGTATCTCGGGTGAATGTATGAGGGCCAATGCAAGGGCAAGTTTTTGCCTGTTTCCCCTTGAGAGGTTGTTTGTCCTGAATTTCCTGTACCTGTCAATTTCAAGCAGCCCCATAAGGTAGTCAACCCTGTCCTCAAGGTTAGGAGTTCCCCTCACACTTCCTATGTATTCAAGGTTCTCCTGGACAGAGAGGCTGATATACGGACTAGGGTCTTCCGGGAGGTATCCGATGAGGCGCTTTGCCTCTATGCTGTTGGGGCGGTATCCTCTGATGTGCACTTCACCAAGATCCGGCTTCAGAAGGCCTGCAAGAATCTTAAGTGTAGTTGACTTTCCTGCACCGTTTGGGCCCAGCAGAGAAACTTTCTCACCACACCTAATCTGGAGAGACAGCCCCCTTAACGCTTCAGTCTGTCCGAACCTCTTGTGGATTTCCTCAAGTTCAATGCAGTTGTTTTTCCCGCCGAGAAACGGATTGCTTGAATACAGAAATATCCCCCCATCAAAATAGTTCAACTTGGTCTATTAACGTGATTGCTAATAGGATGCAAGTTCCAATCTCTCGCATCACCGAGCACAAAAAGAGTTATAACAAATATCGCAATTGAACGGCATAGCGGCGGGAAGGAGTCCGAATGCCGCAAAATGAAGGGATTCAATTTGCTTAAAGCACTGGATGATAGCTCTGTTTCGCCGTACATATCCTTCAAGAGGGAAGAGTGGAGCAAGCTGAGAAACTCCACCCCAATGACAATCAATGAGGAAGACCTTGCAACCATTCGGGGCATCAATGAGAAGATCTCCATACAGGAGATTGAGGAGGTCTATCTTCCGCTTACAAGGCTCCTGAACTTATATTACTCAGCCTCCAAGGGTTTGTATGATGCCAGGAGGACTTTCCTCGGGGCCAGGGGGCATAAGGTTCCCTACGTTATCGGCATTGCCGGGAGCGTTGCAGTTGGAAAAAGCACAACAGCAAGGGTCCTCAAGACGCTCATTTCAAGGTGGCCGGAAAATCCCCGGGTCGAGCTGATTGCCACAGACGGATTCCTGTATCCCAACAGGATACTTGAGCAGAGGAACCTCATGAACAGGAAAGGGTTTCCAGACAGCTACGACCTGAAGGCACTCATCAGGTTCCTGTACGAACTGAAATCAGGAAAGAAGAGCATTGATATCCCCATTTATTCACATCTCATCTATGATATTGTGCCAAACCAGCACCAGACCATCGAGAACCCTGACGTTCTCATACTGGAGGGGCTCAATGTGCTTCAGACAAGGAGGACGGATACCCTGCCGCCAACGGGGGAACTCCTGGTATCAGACTTTTTTGATTTTTCAATCTATGTCGATGCTCTGGAAAAGGACATCATGCAGTGGTACATCGACCGTTTCCTCATATTCAGGGAAACGGCTTTCAAGGACAGCCGGTCTTTCTTCAGAAAATATGGTGAATTGCCGGTGGACAAGGCTACTGAAACCGCTGCGAGAATCTGGGATGAGATCAACGGACCAAACCTGAAGCAGAACATAGAACCATCAAAGTTCCACGCACACCTGATCCTGAACAAGGCAAGGGATCATGCAGTCAAGGAAATTTTTATGAGGAAAATTTGATTTCCGCCCAGAAATTTGCTACTACAAAGGGATTTCAGGGGGACCACATTATGGGGAACTACTTAATTGTAAAATGCCGCAAAATGAGGCGTATAGCTCCACATATGCCCGGCTCTCTAACACCATTGAACAGTCAAATAGCGATGAAAAGGATTTAGCTAATGTTGCCTTTTTTATGATATGAAAATTGAAGTTGAGGCTACACCAACGATAAGCATGCTGGTGTACAGGTGCACAAGTTTTTCTGGTTCACTTCCTGACGGGCATACATTTTATGTCGCTATACCGAGGAAAACTTTAAACGGCAAACCTGGCAAAGTTAGAGTAGTTATTGAGTGGGATTGAGAACAGTCCAACCCAAGCTATACTCGCTTGGCGTTAAACACTGTTTACTTCTGCCCTAAAACTTGGCGCCCTTTATATGCCAGCTTCCAGGTTTTTCAATGTCAGTATTTGGGGGGACATAGAAAAACCATTACCTTTTGCCATAAACTTAACACTGGCTTTGGCAGTTATTGTCAGTTCATCAGAGAAATTTGCAGTCAGGTTCCTCAGGCCATCAACAAGGGAAAATGACTAGGGGAAAAATATCGCGTCATCAGATTCCGGGATGACCAGTCTTTCCAATTCGTTTAATCCACTGAGACCTTGCAGATAAAATTTTTGTACTTTGTGGGATTGAATACATGTTATGTTAAGCGTAAAGGCTAGAGTGATCACTGGTATTGGAATGGTGGTATCAGGCACTGCACTCAACCTTTTGACAATTGTGCCGCATTATATGGCTATTGCGTATGACAGATCTGTTATGGATCAATACCACGGCCCTCCTAACGTTCCTGTGAACATGCCACTGCTGTATGCTATCCCACCGCTAAATTATTGGCTCATAGGTCTTGGTTCGATTCTTATAATTGCAGGAGCAGCACTGCTGTTATCTTTGTTGGTTAAAAGAGGCAGAGTTCACTCTACTTCTCCAAACTGATTACCGACAACCCGAACCCCT
>JAJZZZ010000155.1 GCA_021797265.1 Thermoplasmata archaeon | reverse complement strand
ATTACAAATCTGTATTAGTTTAAGGTTTATATTGTGATGTGATTAACCACAATGAACATTAAAGCAGTTCAGGGAGACTTGAAGGAAACTGAGTACAGATATATTGTGGAGCCCTGTTTTGAGGGACTGGAGTTCCAGGAAAAGTCATCCGGAAATAATAAGGATACACTTGCAAAAATTGGATTCACAGGCAAGGAGAATACCCATGCAGCTCTGCCATCTGGTAATTCAGTTCGAATCTATGTTGGGCTTGGCAAGCGCGAAAAATTCAATTCAGAGATCATGAGAAGATCATACTCAAGGGCCGTAAGGGTAACAGCAGAAATGGGCGCCAAAGACATCGCCATAATTCCTCCTGCCATGGAAAACTCGGCCTTTGAGACCGCCTATATTTCTGCAATCACTCTGTATGAGTTTGACACCTACAGAGCAAAGAAGAGAAAGTTTGCAGTGGAAAATGTATACATACGGACTGATGACGTAAGTGGTTTGAAAGAAGGCTGCACAGCTGGAGAATGCACCAATTTCACCCGGGAGATGGCCAATCAGCCACCTTCACTTGGAACCCCCACTCTCTTTGAGAATAAGGCAAAGGAGATCAAAGGACTTCAGGTCACTGTTCTGGGCAGGGAAGACTTTATCAGGCTTGGAATGGGGGGCATAGAGGGTGTGTCAAGGGCTGCGAAGGAACCTGCAAAGATGGTCATTATGGAATACAAAGGGTCTGATGAGAAGCCCCTGCTTCTTGTGGGCAAAGGAATAACCTTTGACAGCGGAGGCCTTTCACTGAAACCACCGGACGGTATGGTGGACATGAAGTTTGACAAGTGCGGGGCTGCTGCCGTTCTGGGTGTTATGAAACTGGCATCTGAGCTCTCCTTAAAGAAACATATTGTCGGAATAATGGCATTAACTGAGAACCTTCCTGGCGGAAACGCATACAAGCCAGGAGACATACTCAAGCATTACAACGGGAAGACCTCAGAGATAATTTCCACAGATGCAGAAGGAAGGCTTGTGCTTTCGGATTCACTTGCATACGGGATTGAAAAATTCGCACCCTCCAGGGTTCTTGACTTTGCCACCCTTACAGGTGCATGTGTCGTAGCACTTGGAAATATCTATGCCGGAATGATGGGCAATGACGATTCTTTCATGAAGGAACTGGTCGATGCTTCACGGAAAACATGGGAAAATGTCTGGAGACTCCCTCTTGATGACGACTTCAAGGAGCAGATATCCAGCAAGGTTGCAGATATAAAGAACACAGGTGGAAGGCCAGGTGGTGCTGAGACTGCTGCTGCTTTTCTGAGCAACTTCGTGGGCGAAACACCATGGGTGCACCTTGATATTGCGGGAACTGCCTGGACAGAACCTACCACCCCTCATGTTGGTTATCTGGCTGATGGTGCCACAGGTTTTGGCGTCAGGCTGATATACGAGTATCTGAAGCAGAAGCAGTGAGATCATTGGGATACAGAGTATTCCACACTCTTTCCCGCCTTTATATAATTATAAAGGGCAGAACCAGTGTCGCTCTGTATTTTAATTCTGACTATCCCCTTTCCGGAACTCCTTGCCTGTAATATCAGGATGTTGTCAACATAGAACTTTACCTGCTGGTTTGGAACCTCAACGTTAAGGTAGATTATCTTATTCTTTATGTCAATGCCAGCGATCCTTCTTTCCTGGTAATATTCACCTGAGAGAGGCTCTATATCAAGATGGAGGCCAAACTTCTTCTCAAGTTCATTGACTGTCGCACCTTTCTTGCCTATGACTCTGGACATCAGGTCCTCAGGAACGTTTACGAGCGCCCTTCCCTCACCATGCAATGTCACCTTTATCTTGCTTGTCCCCAGCATCTTTGAAAGATCGCTGTATATTTTCTCCTGCGCAATCTTCATCAGGCCATTGGGCTCTTTTTCATGTGAGACTGGAACTACAACAATCTGCTCACCGAATGTGTATATTTCGAAAACGGGTTTATTGGTCTGGAAATCCAGTATCTCTATGACCGGCCTGGCGAGATCCTCCTCCTTCATTCCACTTGGAACCTTCACTGAATATCTTGTTATGAGAACCTGCGAAATCTTTCCCGACTCAATGAAGATTATTGTGTCTATCACCTGGGGAATCATTCCAAGTTCAATCCTGTTGATAAACCTCTGAATTGAGTCGATTGCCCTTGTTGCATGCACGACACCGATCATTCCAACTCCGGCCATCCTGAGATCAGAATATACAAGAAAATCTGAGGTGACACGCATCTCATCAAATACTGTGTAATCCTCCCTCACAAGGAGCAGTATATCACCGGTTTTTTCCATGGAGCCTTCCAGTGCTGTATACTGTGTGATTCTCTTTTCAACCTGCAGGTCCCTTGGGCGCTCCATTGTCTTGACTATGTGCCCTTTGGCTGAAAGATGTTCTGCAAGTGCCTGTACAAATGTGCTTTTCCCCTCCCCGGGGCCACCGGATATGAGGATCCCCCGTGCCTGGTCCTCCAGCCTGGTTAGGAGATCAGGTGAAATGCTGTAATCCCCTATTGAAAGCTTCCTGACAGGCCTGACAGCAGTGATTTCTATCTCATCTGAGAACGGGGGCCTTGTGATGACTATACGCATGTTTCCCAGCTGGATAACAGTAGCACCATGGGAGTCAACCTCAATGAACG
>JAJZZZ010000154.1 GCA_021797265.1 Thermoplasmata archaeon | reverse complement strand
CAAGCTCATTTATCTTCAGGGGGTGGCAGATCCTTATCTGGTTCCAATTCTAGT
The DNA here is from genome assembly GCA_021797265.1 of Thermoplasmata archaeon. The sequence continues at coordinate 2,636 of JAJZZZ010000154.1, read as the reverse complement.
TTATGCTGGAGTATCGTTATTTGATGACAGCACTCTGAGGATGGACGCCAGAGACGCTTACAAATTAACTATTCTTGGCAGATTAAAAGTGCTCTATCAGGTTTCTGAACAAAACATAACTTTTCTTAGGGAAATCCTTTCAGTTCTCTCACAGAGCATAAAGTCCGGAACCCTTAGGGAATTAGTCGAAAAATATCAGATATCCTCTAAAGCTATGGAAATTCTGCGTCTTCTGGACAACGACATTAACGGGGAAGGAGAACTGTTCTTTCCCAGGAGAACCCCCTACATAAAGGCAAACTCGCTTGAATCCCTGAGGAGGCCTGATCTGGCCAGGTATCGGCATTACATTTCAAATGATTACAGGAAACCAGAAAGCAGGAGAATTGCAGTCCTCATGCCCTGTTCCGCGAGAAAGCCATATTCCAGTTCTAAATCCCACAAAAGAATAATCGAGGCTCTTGGGGTGATGAGAAACCAGGTGCATGAACTAATCATAACTTCACCAGTTGGCCTCGTTCCAAGGGATATTGAACAGACATATCCCGCTTCTTACTATGATATCCCCGTCATAGGGGAATGGTATGAGGATGAGAAGCTGATGATCAACAACATAATCGAGGCTTTTTTCAGTAACAATTCCTATGAAAGGGCAGTTGCGTTTGTCGACGAGGACCTTGAATTCATCATGGGACACCTACCTGCGAACTCAATACTGGTGAAATGGGACAGGACCGATTCCTCACTGGCCAAGCTGAAGGATACCGTTGCCACATTGCTGGCAGAGCATCCTCCAAAGGGAAAATACAACCAGAAGATGGAAAGGTTCACTAAAATAGCTGAATACCAGTTTGGGAGCTGGATTTCAAAGTACATGGAAGGGTGCAAGATTGTGAAGAATTACAACAGCGAGATGCTGGTGAAAGATGGCAAACCTGTACTTGTCTTTAATGAAATGCTCGGGAAATTTACAATCAACAAACAGTCTGCCCAGTGGTTTCTTGAGAATGGTAAGTTCCTTGTGGAGATTGACAATTTCAAGCCCACCGCAAACATCTATGCTGTGGGTGTACTGAACACAACTGATGACGTGAGACAGGAAGATGAAGTGGTGCTGCACCACGCCGGAGAACTTAAGGGAGTGGGGATAGCTAAAATGCCTGCCAGGGCAATGATTGATCTCAAAAAAGGAGTAGCTGTCAAGGTGCGCAACTGACCTTTATTTATGGCAATCAGAACATAGATTAACATTAGATTCTGTCAAGATCCCGTTGATGGGATATGACTTCCCGCCATCTGCTCCCCATCTTTTAACCGGTTCACAGCTTCAACTGGCGGGCCTTTTTCCCTTAGGAGGGATCGCACAAGCCTGGTGCCGCCCCAGTTTTGTCCAGAAATGCATGCGTCCACTCTTTCTGGTTCCAGACCCACATTCCAAGCATCTGCAGCTTTTACCGTTTGTTTTCTGGCGTATCAGCTGGATCACGGACTTGATCGCTCTCAATAATGTGCCGGAATACTATGTCATATGAAAGTTATGATTTCTATAGCCACGATTGTACAACTTCCAGGTACAGGTAACTTAGTGGCAGGAACCAGATGCAATCATGAAGCGTTGAAACCAACGTCGCGGCAAGCTTCAACTAATATTTGGCAAGGTCTAACATTAGAAAATAATAAATAAGACAATTGTTTCAATACTTAAAGTGTCTCCAAAAAGTATAGCCCTTCTCGTTGTGGGAATGGTGCTTGTATCTAGCGTTTTTTTCATATTTCATGTTTCGTACCCGGCGAATCCGGCCACTATTAAAATCAATCAGATCCCTAAGAATATAAAGCCTCCAACCTACCAGATCTTCCAGAACCAGACTTTCAATCAACCAGGGCTGGGTTTCAACCAGACGTCCTTCACGCCGTCAGGGAACACATCATTAACTCTTCAGGGTTATATTTACAACAGTTCCAGCCCCGGTGGAAAACAACCGGTTGCCAACAAGATTCTTGGGGTTGCAGTAATGCAGGCCCTTACCCTTGTGAGAACTAATTCTCAGGGCTTCTACAAGGTGCAGATTCTAGCATCTGGTCAGGGAACATTCGCCTTCAAGGTTTTCCAGTACAGCACTGCTTACAAGACGCTTTACATAGGCCAGGGGCTTACCGAACTTTACAAGAATGTTTCACTCAATCCGCAGGCTAAATTTTCCATCTCTGGAATCACGCAGTCCCAGGGAAAGCCCTTGTCCGGTGTATCCCTTAAATTCATGAATTTCTGGGGCAATTATTATGCCTCGTCCGGGGGATCAGGTTCATACACTGTAAACATGGTCAACAGCCCATATTCGATCATAGCAGTCAAATCAGGATTTGATCCTGTGCCATCCCCATCGACCGTCAATGTTTCAAATGTATCTGTTTCCAATTATAACCTTAACCTGAATTCAACGAATAATTCTGCATTTTACATGAGTGGGTATATCTTCAACAAAATCGGAGACCGGATCCCAAACGCAGATGTTTTCGATGCTGCACCCCCCGTGGCAAATGGTTCTGATGTATCCACCGCCAGTGGCTTCTACAACATATCAGTTGCATTCGGAACCAATACCATAAATGTGGATGCAGCAGACTACACACCT
>JAJZZZ010000153.1 GCA_021797265.1 Thermoplasmata archaeon | reverse complement strand
CCCTCATTGTGTACAACATTGCAGTAATAGGCGGAAGCACTGCTGACATTAGCTATAGAGAAATTTCTCTGGAGGTAGGGCACATCCTGGCAGAACGACATGCCACCGTGATCTGTGGCGGCATGACTGGAGTTATGGAGTGGGTTGCCCAGGGGGTTAGCGAGGCGGGAGGCACCATTATTGGCATACTGCCTGGATATTCCACAACCTCAGGCAACAGGTTCCTCACTTTCCGGCTTCCCACCGGAATAGGCTATGCAAGAAATTTTCTCATAATAAGGGCTGCTGATGCCGTCATAGCAATAGATGGCGCAACGGGTACAATGTCTGAGGCGGCCTTTGCCTTAACTGAGGGCAAATCTGTAATCGTCATTGGAGGTCTTGGAATTGATCACACAAAGAAAGATGATGGCATAATGTTCCATGCGGACTCAGCAAAGGAGGCAGTGGATCTGGCTCTGAGGGAAGCCGAGAAGCACAGGCTGAACCAGGAACCTCCCGATATCGATTCGTGAACCAAATACTGCTCTCCTTTACCATTCAGGTTAAATTATGATCCTTCTGCACCTTAGGTGTTTTGAATCTCATAGTCAAAGAAGAAACAAGGTAATGTAATTTAAGCAAAAACCTGGGATGTTGTTTCAACTCTTTCTGACAAGCGCCCCTGTCAAATCAATCCTCTTGATGACGAAAACGTCCATTATAATGTTCACAAAAACTGTTGCCGCACTGAGCAGCAGTATAATCCTCAGGAACATAAACGGCAGGAGTACATGCCCTGCAAGGGGGCCAAAGAATGGGGGATAGGTTATGGCGATTGTTGATGGAAATATCGCTTCAAACATAAACGCCACCAGGTCGAAAAATATGACAAAAATCTGGAGCCCTATGGTTCCCAGGGACACAACATCATAGGTGAGAAAGCTCAGTATGACTGCAATGACACCCAGAAGAACCACTGTGGGATTTTGCGGGTACAGAAGAGCATCCACAAAGAATGCAAACATTCCAGATCCCAGTGCAACCAGAATCACTCCCCTGGGTACCTTCTTGCTTATGTTCCTGAGCCAGAAGGCAGAAAGACAGATCAGTGCAAGAGCCACCAGTACCATGAAATCTGTTATGTTAACCAGGAAATTCGGGTTGGTCAGTGAAAGAATCGCAATGAGTATGATTGTGAAGACCCAGGAAAGGCCTCTCAAGGATCTGGGAAAGAAGCCATCTTCCACAAGTTCCCTGAGGTGTTTGGATGCTGCAATGAATGCTGGCACGAAAGTTGTCACAGTCGCCAGAAGAAATGCCACAAGCGTGTAAACCTGGAACTGTGGGCTGATATAGGTACTGACAATGTAGAGTGCGGGTATCTGGGCTTGCTTCAGCTTGCCAAGAGAAGGGTGGACAGAAAACATAGTAAGGGCGTCAAACAGCATTATGCACGTAGCAAGAATCACCGTTGTGTACATTGACAGCGGGATGTATCTGGATGCCGGGTAGGGTTTTCCTCTGTTGAATAGTCTGGAGAATACAGGGATCCTGGATTCCTTCAGGCTTTCCTTTGTCACGCTTTGGATTTCCTGAAAGCCGAAAAATAGAATGAACAGGTATCCTGTGTTCTCTATTACATCAAGCGGAAGGTTCCCGGAGCGTGCAGCCATGAGTCCAGATAAATTCCAGTTCCCATGTATGCCGAGAATCAGGCCCTGAGCAATTATTATGATCACCATCACAGAGAGAAACAGAATCTGCGCCCTGGCAATTATCCTTATGAATCTCTTCTCGAAGAATGCATTTATGACAAACCACACTGCGAAGAGACCCACTATGAGATATCCCAGAAACATGGCTGAGGACTGGGACAGCCCAACCGCCGGAGCAATTACCGGAAGGGTCTGGAAGGTGAAGGTAAAGAAGAATATGGCGCAGAACGCGGCAAGTGAGGTATTGGCAATCCAGAGTGAAAATCTTGCAAGGAAATACCTTACGGATTTTTCTCTGGTTGAAATCCTGACAAAGGTAGGGCCGCCAACCACATCCACTCCGTTGGCAGACGAGTACCGGAACATATACGAATATATCCGGGCAATTCCAATGCTTAAGAGCCCTGCTATTACAAGTGAGACCACTGAAACAATGGCATACTGTTCAATATTCACAGGAAGAATGATGAAAAGAGGTGAACCGATTGTTGCACCCAGTCCAATTGCAAGAAGTGTGGCGAATCCATATGTAGGGTTAGGCTGCGTTCTAGACCTGGGGCGGGAAAATCTGACCCTGACAGATTCCGGAAGTATGGTAACAAGGGTAACTCCAGAAATAAGGGCAGCCAGAGTTGCAAAAATTTCCACAGTTCCGGAGAAGAACAGGGTTCCTCCTGCAAAGTAGCTTCTTGCGGATTCATATAGTATCACACCTGAAACCGTGATAAATATAAGTCCGATTACAACGGTGATAACCTTGAACGTGATAACTGACGACCTGATGTAGGATGAGGTTGCTGTCAATTTGCCTCCGTTACCCTCATTCCGGCGTTTCTCAGTGTATCGGAGGCCGTTCTCAGAAGCTGAAGCGCAGAAAGCAGCATGAACACACAGACCACGAAGTCTATCAGCACCACAACCCTGTCTGCCAGTGTGCTAACGCTTACTGCCTGAGTGGCGCGGTAAAGGTATCCCAGGAATACGCCCGGGTTAGCAT
>JAJZZZ010000028.1 GCA_021797265.1 Thermoplasmata archaeon | reverse complement strand
TTCTGGATCATATCCTGAACAGTGTGCTTAAGGTCATACTTTGGTGAAAATCCCCAGTCCTCCCTTGCATACTGTGAGTCCAGCGATGCGGGCCAGGTATCAGCGATTTTCTGGCGGAAATCCGGCTCGTAGGTAATCCTGAAATCAGGATACACTTCCCGGATCTCCCTGTAAATCTCCTCGGGTGTGAATGAATAGGCGGAAACATTGTATTCAAGGCAGTGCCTCAGTTTGTCACCCTTAGCTTCAAAGAGCTGGATAAGAGAGTGGAGCGCATCAGGCATGTACATCATGGGGAGGGCAGTGTCCTTCTTCAGATAACACCTGTAATCCTTGCCCTGAACTGCGTGATAGAATATATCCACTGCATAATCCGTGGTCCCCGCGGAAGGGGGAGTGAGGTAACTGATGATTCCCGGGAACCTCAGGCCACGCACATCGAGGCCGTATTTGTCCCTGTAATAAAGAGCCAGGAGTTCAGCATTGACCTTGGTTACCCCGTACATGGTGGTAGGCCTCAGTACTGTGATGTCCGGCGTGTTGGTTCTTGGTGTTTCAGCCCCGAAGACACCAATTGTGCTCGGTATCATGACCTTCCTTACACCCGCTTTCCTTCCTTCCTCCAGGATATTGAAGGTCCCATCTGAGTTGACCCTGTAGGCAAGGGCGGGCTCCTTCTCCCCGAATGCTGACAGGATGGCAGCCATGTGAAAAATGTCTGTAATCTCATGTTCTGCGAGAACATCGGCGATGTTATCTGGATTGGTAACGTCAAGCCTGACAAACTCAAGTTCTCCAGCCACAGCCTGGGGTTTTCTGACGTCCGAGACCACCACAGAAGAATTCCCATACCTGACCGCAAGTTCGTCCGCAAGTTCAGTGCCAATCTGCCCCAATGCACCAGTAACAAGAATCTTAGTCATAAGATGTCCACTGGATTTATCGGACGTTTAAAAATAATTGGGGATACCCCATGAAGCTAAAATTCCCAGCCTTGATGATACTCCATGCCAACAATGGACATAATTAAATATGACCATGTTCATGAAATCTAGGCTCCGTTCATGAGTATCAGGATTGTCAGCAAAAAGATTGATGTTTCCCAGGAAGCGGAATCCTGTGAGCCTGAAGCGAGGAATGTGATCACAGCGATGATTCGCAGTACCAAGTTCTCAGATGCTTCCGACGTCAGTTCTGTCGTTTTTGAGACCTATGAAGACCTTGCCGCAGAACTCATGGAAAAAATCCAGAAAGATGTGACAGAAAGATTTCGCGTTTCGGATGTCAAGGTTGTACAGAGAGTGGGGAAAATCCCTGTGGGTGAATGTGCCCTCCTTGTTACCGTGGCTGCCAGGAGAGTGGAGGATGCACTTTCCGCATGCAAGTTCATTGTCGACGAGATGAACGCTGAGCTGCCTGTCTGGAAATTCGAAGTCAAGGATGGCCAGGACCTCTAGTTCTCCGGTTCAACCCCGCATTGCCCGTTCTAGCCGTTTCAGGTGCTTTCTGGAAGATTCAATCCTTATTTTGTACTTTGACCGCATTCCCATGGCATGGAAGTCAGGGACAAATCCACTGGAAATGTTTTGCGTGAAGTCAGTGAAAACACACTTGCGGAATCCCTGAAAATCCTGGACGCTGGAAAGGCTGCATGTGCAGAACTCGCCTCACTTTCTGGTGCCGACCTTGCAGAGAGCCTGGCTGCAATTTCCCTATCAACAGGCAATGCCATGGACTCACTTTCAAAATCTATCTCAGTGGAAACTGGAATGCCACTTAAAGGATCAAGGGCTGATGTTTCCCTGGCTGCCCGGGAATTCATGGCAGCATCCAGCCTTCTTTCCACCTCGATGTCCAGTCGCACGGCATTGCCCACAGGACCCTTTGACACCTCACTCTTGTCATTCTACAGGAGATCCCCCCTGGGAACAGTCCTTTTATCAGCTTCCCCTGTTGAGGATTTCTCCCACAGTGCAAAGGTTATTGCTGCTGCAATATCCAGTGGCAATTCCGTTGTATGCGTTCCACCTCCACTGTCTCCCGGGCCATTTGAGGAACTCAAGAAAATATTGGACTCATCGGGCCTTCCGAAAAACACATTCCAGCTCCTCTTCCTCCAGAATGAATCCAGGGCCATGAGGGAAATAATGAAGAGTGGGCATTTTGGCGAGGTCGTGTTTCTTGGTTCGAATTCCGAATTCAAAAACGTTATGAGAGGAGCCACAGGGAAGAGAACCATTATTTCAGGTAAATCCTCTTCCCCGGTGATTATCTGGGATGACTCTGACCTGGACACCGCTGCAGAATGTGTGGCCGAATCTGCCTTTTCAAGTTACAACGGCGGTTATGCCGCTGCAAGGAAGGTCATACTGAGGGAAGATTCCTACGAATATTTCAGGAACAGGCTGGTGGAGCTTGCCTCCAGGATAAGTGTTGGAAACGCTGTGGAGGAGGGGACATATTTTGGTCCGTTGCCCGACAGTTCCTATGCAGCTGAAGCCCACAGGCAGCTTGAAGAAGCATTGGGAAAAGGAGCCCTACTGGCTTATGGAGGCAACATATCAGGAAACTACATTCCCCCCACAATTCTTGAATACCTTCCCGCAGGTCCACCTTTACTCATGGATTACCCTTGTGTTCCATTTGTATGCCTGGAACAGGTAAGTTCCATGGATGCTGCCATAGAGGCGGCAAATAGACTCAGCAGCCATGTACAGGCTTCATTGTTCACCTCTGACATTGATCTTGCAACCAGTGCCTCGGAAAAGCTGGAATTTGCAGAAGTGCTTATCAATGAAGCACCTGGCCAGTACAGCGGCGTCTGGCACAGAGTGTGTGGGCAAGCGGGCAGCCAGACCGAAAATATTGTTGACCTCCGCGAGGAGTTTTCAAAGGCCCGGATTATAAAGTTGAAAAAATAGGAGAAAGGTGTAAAAACCTACTCTGGTTTCTTGGCCCTCATTCTCTTTATTACTTCGTCTCCGAACTCGGAGCATTTCAGTGGCTTAAGGTTGAGTACCCTTGCTAGATCCTGAGTTACCTTCTGGTCCCTGTATGCAGACATAATTGCGCTCTCAAGGATACCTGCAGCCTCAAACCAACCAAGATGCCTGAGCATCATTTCGCCAGAAAGCATAAGAGATGTGGGGTTGGCGACATCAAGCCCTGCATATTTTGGTGCAGTGCCGTGAACTGCTTCGAATATAGCGTAGACATCACCAACATTTCCTCCCGGGGCGAGGCCAAGGCCGCCCACCTGTGCTGCCAGTGCATCTGAAATATAGTCACCGTTGAGGTTTGTTGTTGCGATGACATCATAATCCTCTGTCCTGGTCAGGACCTGCTGGAACATGTTGTCTGCTATCCTGTCCTTGACAATGACCTTTCCTTCATATGAATCGGGGGATTTGTTGTATTCCTCTTCCGTAACAGTGGTGTCCTTGAAATCGCTTGCGGCAAGTTCATAGCCCCATTCCTTGAATGCACCCTCTGTATACTTCATGATATTGCCCTTATGGACAAGGGTGACGCTCCTTCTTTTGTTCTTGACGGCATATTCAATGGACTTCCTCACAAGCCTCTGCGACTTGAACCTGCTGATAGGCTTGATGCCTATGCCGGTGTCATCAGTGAGTGATATCTCAAAATTATCTGAAAGGAACTTCCTCACCATGTGTGCTTCTGGAGAGTCGTATTTCCATTCTATTCCTGCATAAAGGTCCTCAGTGTTTTCCCTGAAGACAACCATGTTCATTTTCTCGGGCGCTTTTACAGGCGATGGTACACCGGGGAAGAATTTCACAGGCCTGATGTTTGCATAGAGGTCAAAGTACTGCCTCAATGTTACATTAAGGCTCCTGAACCCCTGGCCGATTGGAGTTGTGAGCGGGCCCTTTATGGAAACAATGCACTTCTTGAGCTGGTCAAGGGATTCCTGCGGGAGATGTTTTCCCGTGGTTTCCATTGCCTCTTCACCTGCCAGGACCTTCTCCCATACAATATTCTTATCTCCGTTGTATGCGATTTCCAGTGCTGCATTAATAACAGCAATTGATGATTTTGTAATGTCAGGGCCGATTCCATCTCCTTCGATGTAGCCTATTGTAGGATTGTTTGGCACATCGATGCCCTGTCCGTCGACTACTTTGATGTAAGCCATGGTATCAATCCTGTAATTTGCTTGAAGGTCTTATACTTTCTATTCCTTTTATATAATCAGGCTTAGCTCATAATGGTTAAAAATCAGTTTATTAGCTTCAATACAGGCAGAAATGTTATTAGGCAAGATACCATAAAACTTGAGTGAATACTACAACAGGCATTCACTATTTTAGCCACGAGATTGTTTTAGCGGTCGCCATAACGTCTGGAAAACTGTTTTCCTTCAACTGGAAGTCTCATCCATCAAGGAGTGTCCCTTAATGATAGGAGCGGTCCTGGGGCTCCAGTTCGGAGATGAGGGAAAGGGAAAGATATCAGACTTTCTGAGCGACAAGTTCCAGGTTGAAGTCAGATTCAATGGAGGGGCCAATGCGGGCCACACAGTGGTTGCAGACGGGGAGAAATACAAGTTCAGGCTTGTCCCTTCCGGATCACTGAGGTGTGAAACCGTGATCCTTGGCAATGGAATGGTCATTGATCCCCTCGCACTTATTGTTGAGATCAACAACCTCAAGTCGTCCAAATGCAGGGCTAAAATCAAGATCAGCAAGCTTGCACACGTTGTAACCCCTATGCACAAAGAACTGGACAAGAGGGAGGAGGAAGTAAGGTCAAAACTGAGCCTTGGCACCACTGCCCAGGGAATTGGACCAACATATGAAGACAAATATGCCAGGTCAGGCATCAGGATGACTGATCTCCAGAACCTTGAGATTCTCAGGGAAAAAATTGAGATAATATACCGGATGAAACTCAACCTGCTTTCCGGAACTGAATTCTCTGATGCCGCAGCAAGAGAAAGAATTGCACAGGATCTCCACAAAGCAGGCAAGGAACTCGAACCGTTCCTTGAATATACAGAAGTTACGATTTATGACCTCTACAAGCAGGGCAAGAACATACTCTTTGAGGGTGCGCAGGGCACTATGCTTGACATCGACTTCGGCATGTACCCGTTTGTCACTTCGTCCAACGCCCTGGCAGGGGCACTGTCGCTTGGTGCCGGTTTTCCCTTCAGGAAGGTTGACTATGTCCTTGGCGTGGTAAAAGCTTACATGTCAAAAGTCGGAGCGGGGCCGTTTCCCACAGAGATTCATGGAGACCAGGCAGAAAAGCTGAGGGAACTTGGCAGCGAGTATGGAACAGTGACACGCAGGCCAAGGAGAGTGGGATGGCTGGACCTTCCCATGCTCAAGTATTCCATAAGGATGAACGATGTGGACGCTATTGCGCTGACCAGGCTTGATACACTCGGAGGAATGGATACAATCAGAATATGCACTTCCTACAAGAAAAACGGCAAGGAACTGAACTACATCCCAAGGAGCTTCCAGGAACTTGAGGAACTGGAACTGAGTTTCCTGGAGGTTGAATCGTGGGGAAAGCTGGACCCTGAAATCCTGAAGAAACACGATTACAGTCTGCTGCCCCAGAAAATGAAGGACTATATCAGGATCATCGAGAATGAACTCAAGGTTCCTGTGGAAGTCCTGTCGCTTGGAGAGGGCAGGGAAAACACAATCGTAACACCGGGATCGAGGCTCAATTCTCTATGACCATGCGTATTGGCGCATGGTCCGATCCAGGTATGTCCTGCAATATATCTGATGAAACGACGCGGTCCTTCATCTCTGATGAAACCACAAAATAATCTATTCTCCACCCTATATTCCTGGCCCTCGCGTTGAACCTGTAAGACCACCATGTGTACTGATCCGCTTCGCTGTTGAAGATACGGAAAGTATCCAAATATCCATGATCCAGGAACTCTGTGAACCACTGCCTTTCCTCTTTGGTGAAGCCCGCGTTGTGGACATTGTCCTTTGGCCTTGCAATGTCTATCTCCCTATGTGCAACGTTCATGTCTCCACAGATTACCACAGGCTTTTTCTTCCTGAGATTTTCCAGCAGCCCGAGCACCCTCCTGTCGAACTCAAGCTTGTAATCAAGCCTGTTGAGTTCCCTCTGAGAGTTTGGGAAGTATATGTTCAGGAACCAGAAATCTTTGAGCTCAATGCCAATCACCCTTCCCTCTTTTTCATCACCTGGTTCGCCAAAGCCTGTGAAATGCGAAAGCGGATTGAGTCTTGTTATGATGAGGGTCCCGCTGTATCCTTTTTTCTCAGCAGGGTTTGTAAATGCCCTGTAACCTTTGCCTGTTAGTTCCATGGGCATCAGGAAGTCATGGTTCTTGACCTCCTGGAATGCGTAAATATCAGCGTCCTCCCTCAATATGAAGTCAAGGAGGCCATTCCTGAAGGCTGCCCTGATTCCATTGACATTCCAGGAAATTAGTTTGATAGGCAATGTGAGTGCATTGGCTTTGAAACAATTAACCTTTCTCCGAGCCCATGGAAAAGATTAATCATGATTTCAGGCATGTGCAGGTTGATAAGAATGGAGTCCGCAGAAAGCAAATCGCAAAGGAAAAGAGTAATAAAAGCTCCACGGGGAAAAGAGATCAGCTGCCGTGGCTGGGGGCAGGAAGCGGCTCTTAGGCTTTTGATGAATAACCTAGACCATGAAGTGGCCAAGGACCCTGACAATCTTATTGTTTATGGTGGGAAAGGCAAAGCAGCCAGAAACTGGGAGTGCTTTGACGAAATTACCAACATGCTCAGGGAACTGTACAACGATGAAACGCTTCTTATTCAGTCGGGAAAGCCTGTAGGGGCATTCAAGACAACAAAATATGCCCCGAGGGTCCTCATAGTAAATGCGCAGATCGTGCCAAGATGGGCAACAGATGATATCTTCTGGGAGCTGGAAAGAAAGGGGCTCACCATGTTCGGCCAGATGACCGCAGGAAGCTGGATTTACATCGGAACCCAGGGCATACTGCAGGGAACTTACGAAACACTGGCTGCAATTGGAACCAAGGAGTTCAATCAGGAAGGCCTGAAAGGAAAATGGATCCTATCTTCCGGGTTAGGAGAGATGGGTGGAGCCCAACCTCTTGCAATAACAATGAACGATGGTGTGGGAATAATTGTTGAAGTTGACAAACAGAAGATTGACCGCAGGATAAGCGGGAAATATCTGGATACATGGGTCGATAGCCTTGATGAAGCACTGAGACTGAAGGATGAAGCACTGAAGGAGGGAAAGGCACTTTCAATTGGGCTTCTGGGAAATGCTGCGACCATTTATCCTGAACTTCAGAAGAGAGGGATAATACCTGATATAATCACTGACCAGACCGCTGCCCATGACATTAATGTGGGCTATATACCGGAAGGATTCAGCGTCCAGGAAGCCGAGGCATTCAGGGAGAAGGATCCTGAGGCTTACAGGAAAGCTGTTTACCAGTCAATAGTGAAGGAAGTGAAATCCATGATCTGGTTCAAGGAAAAAGGCTCCAGGGTCTTTGACTATGGCAACAACCTGAGGACGAGAGCCATGGAGGGTGGGTTACAGAATGCATTTGACATTCCAGGTTACGTTCCGGGATATATCAGGGACCTGTTTGCCGTTGGATCCGGGCCGTTCAGGTGGGTTGCACTCAGCGGCGATCCTGAAGACATTTACAAGATCGATGAAGCTATCATAGCCAACTTCGGATATGACGAGCACCTTGTAAAGTGGCTGAAGCTTGCAAGGGAAAAGGTGAAGTTTCAGGGACTTCCTGCCAGGATCTGTTACGCCGGTTACGGGCTCAGAGAGAAGATCGGGCTCCTCATCAATGATATGGTGAAGAAAAAGATACTTTCTGCACCTGTTGCCATTGGCCGGGACCACCACGACACCGGATCAGTAGCGTCACCATACAGGGAGACAGAGGGCATGCTTGACGGCAGCGATGCAATTGCAGACTGGCCTATACTCAATGCACTGCTCAATGCTTCCTCAGGTGCCACGTGGGTATCCGTGCATCACGGCGGAGGTACGGGAATAGGAAACGCTATCCACTCAGGCTTTGTGATGGTTGCGGACGGTACTGATGAGGCTGCTGAAAAGATAACCCGGGTACTGAACGCAGATCCTGGAATCGGTGTAATCAGGCACGCAGATGCCGGATACAAGAGTTCAAAGAGCTTGATACTCAAGGGGACAAAGTTCAAGGTCCCCTATTTCCGCGAGTAAAAACATACAGCACCTGATTTTCAGGTGCTTCTAATTCCAGAGGATTTCAAACTTTTATTCTTGGTCATCCCTTCCAGAGTCCCAAGCCTAATCCGATGAAGAAAACCACAATCGTGAATGAGACTATCAGGGTGCCGAAATGTACTGAAGTGGTATAGGCCATGACCTGTTGTACAATTGTTCCCAGCGAAATATTTGGAACAAACGTAAGCCCGAGGAAATAGGCAATCACCAGAGCTACCATTATAAGCACCACAGAAACAAAAGCTTTCTTCAGTGCGAGTCCGAATAGGAGCCCGTCTATGAACACCAGAATAATTGTTACCTCTGCGGCATATGGCATGAGGAAAGGCGGATAGCTGAGAACCATCAGTCCCCTCCCTTATGGTATTTGAACACTGAGTGTGTTTATGATTGCAACAATTTAAATATTCGTCTGACAACCTTTCAGGAAAGAAGAATTTGGTAATGTGGTATTCAGGAACCCATCATGCCTGGCTTGCCGGAGCCTCCTGTTCTCTGCCTTTGGAATCTGAAGAAACTTTCAGGAAGAAAGACAGGATGAATCCAAACGCCACTGCACCAATTACTATGCCCACACCCGGGCCGTGATTTCCAAGGAAGTATGGCCCAAGGAGAGTTGGTATGAAGGCAACTCCCAGGTTGGTTGCAACACTGTACATGGATGTTGCAAACCCAGCCTGTGCAGGATCCGGCGAATATCTTGTGGTGGAGGTCATAGCCATTGACCAGTATGCATTTCCGAAGAACCCGAACATGAAGAATGCAGCCATGAGTATCCCATAGTTGCCGGAATATGCCAGCCCGTAACCAAGAAGTGCCATGGACAGCATCGCAACCAGGGAGGTAACTATCATGCCGGTTCTGACCCTTCTCATTGCCTCGAACAAGGGCGGGAGTATAATGGCACCCAGGGCAGAACCAAGGAAGGAAAGCCCTGTGAGAACCCCGGAATAGGATTCGGCATTGGCCTTCAATGAGGGGAATGCTCCAAGTGCTACTGCTGCTATTCCTCCGAACATAACGGAAAATGAGGAAATAATGAGGCCGACATACCAGTTCTTGAACATGCCTGCCTTGAATACTCCCTTGAGGGAACGCCCTGCGTAATCTGCAGGATATTTTCTTGTCACAAACGGGAGAGTTACAAGTGCTAGAAGCGATAGCCCTGCATCCAGGAGAAATACGTTTCTGACCGAACCCAGTGAAACCAGAATGGAATGTGTAAGGAAGGCGCCCGCAGACATTCCCAGGAAAAGAATCCCCACGCTTATGCCCACAATCATATGGCTTCTCTCCCTGCTGATGGACTGGGCAAGAGAACCTACAGGACCAAGGGCCAGTGGGTATGCGATTGCCGCTATGATCTGCGAAGCCAGCAGGAAATCGTAATTCGGCGAAAGCGCCCTGAGAAATAAGCCTAAACTGGATATGACTGCAGCTGAAACAAGTGAGATGGAAACCGAAAACCGTGCGGACAGATACCCGGATGCAAGTGCAAAAATGACCATAGTATAGCCGTATATTGATATCAAGAGCGTAATGGATGAAAGCCCAACCGAAAATTGTGAGATGAGGCTAGGCACCAGGGGAGCCAGTGAGAACCATCCAAATCCAATAGTGAAGTTCAGTATCCAATATGGAACAAGGTAGGCTGTTCTGTTCATTTGAACGGTTAAGGTTAATATTAATAAGAATTTATGCCGAGAAATACATCACTGAAGCATATTATAATACGGCGATTTATATTATATACCTATATAGTCCCGCAGACAAATATTAATGTGGTTAATACCCATAATTGCCTGTGTCATTGAAAGCAGTAATTATGGCTGGAGGAAAGGGAACCCGCCTCAGGCCTATCACTTATTCAATTCCGAAGCCGCTGGTGCCTATCGCAGGAAAGCCATGCATCGGCTATGTGCTTGACTCATATTACGAGGCTGGAATCAAAGATGCCATCATCACTGCTGGTTACAAGTTTGAAGCCCTCATAAACGGAGTGACCAGGTTCAAGCATCCTGACCAGAACATCCTGTTTTCAGTGGAAAGGGAACCTGTGGGAACAGCAGGAAGCATCAAGCTTGTCTCAAAATTCATTGATGACACATTTATCGTTGGAAGTGGCGATACACTGGCTGATTTCAACATAAAAAATATACTGAAGTTTCACAGGGAAAGAAAGTCCAAACTCACCATTGCTCTCACCACTGTCGACGACCCGTCACAGTTTGGCATTGTGGAGATGAAAGATGGCATCATCACAAGATTCATGGAAAAGCCCACTCCAGACAAGGCTTTTTCAAAATTAATCAATGCTGGGCTTTACATAGTGGAACCGGAAATCCTTAACCTTATACCGGAAGGCGAGCCATATGACTTTGCAAAGCAGCTTTTCCCGAAGCTTCTGGAAAATGGCATTAAGATAAATGGTTATGTGGGCGAAGGCACCTGGCTAGATACTGGGAGGCCAAATGACATGATAAGGGCAAACCAGCTCATGACCGAGAAATACGGATACACGTTCTCGGAAAACGGTGCATCGGGAAAACTCATTGTGAACACCTCGTTGAGGCAATTCACTGGCACAACCCTGAAGGGCCCAACTTTTATCGGTGAGGGAGTTTCATCAATGAATGGTACAGTAATAGAAGGTTCTGCCATTTATGACGGGGTTCAGATTGGCCATGATGTGATTATTTCTGACTCAATTCTCATGGATGGCGTCAAGGTCTTGGATGGGGCCAGAATTGAAAAGTCTGTCATCATGAAAGGCACTGTCATAGGCCAGAAATGTGAGATCCATGAAAGCGTTCTTGCGCCAAAACTGAATCTTCAAAGCAATTCCAGAGTGTATAATGTTTCTCTCTCTTCAGAAATTATTGAAGAGGACAACGGAATTTAAAAAATTAAAGGAAACCTGCCTTCTGCAGGATCAGGAGATCTTCTGTGGTAAGCTGCTCCCCATTCTTGAACTTGTCAAAGAGTGTGGTAGCCTTTTTCTGGAGTTCCCCTTCCTTTTCCTTCTTCTTTGAGGCTTTGGCCTTTGTCCGCAGGCTTGAAATGACTTTCTCAAGGTCCCTGAGGTCGTTCTTTGCCTGGATGAATGCCTCGTGTTCCTTTGTGGATTCCTGGCTGAATTTAACAAACTGCTCGTGGAATTCATCAGCCTTCTTCCTTGTTTCGTCAAGTTCCTGAAGGCTCTTGTTGATATCCTCACTTATTGAGGTTATCTTCTTGGAAATCTCATCAATATCCTTCTTCAGGGTCTCACCGCTCTTTCTCTCGCCGTTGATCTTCTGGCTGAGGTCCTTAATGGAATCGTTGCTCTCCAGCTCCTTTTCCCTGAAGTTCTTCATCTGTTTGATCTCGTTGCTGAGTTTTCTTATCTCGGAAACGACCTTCGCCTCTTCCTTCTTCTCAAGTTGGGTTGTCTGCTGTCTTGTCTCAAGTCTCTGGAGTTCCTTCTCCTTAGCCCTGAGGCCTCTGCGGTCCACACCCTCGACGTTGGTCTCTTCCCTGATCTTGCGGTATTCTTTCCTGAGTTCAGATAATTCCTTATAATGTTCTTCTTTTTCTGCGCGAAGTTTCTGGACCTGCTCAATGAGATCGTTCTTCTCAGCAATCTTCTTCTTTACTTCTTCACGCATCTCGCGAACTTTGTTGTTAAGTATGTCCCTTTCCTCAGCGAACCTGTGGCTCTCCCCAGCAGCGTCGTCTCTCTTACCAATGTGCTCTTCAACTATCTGTCTAATATGTTCACGTTTTTGCTCAAAGTCTTCTAGAAGCTCGCTCATACTCACCAATCACGCAAAAGCTTTTTCAGGATGCCCGATTTAAATAAATACTTTTGGTACTTCTGACTGATTTTCTCCAGTTCTGTAAATCGTCCATAAAATTAATATTTCGAAGCTTTTCGAGAGCATGTGTTGATCATCAAAATATGCAATTTATAGTTCATCGAAATACCAGAGGCTTGCCAGCCGTCTTGAGCTCCTCGCTGAAAAGGAGAAATTTCTATACAATTCATACTACCAAAACTTTTATTGTCTTAGACATTGTGAAATAACCGGGAAACAGTATTAATATGTCTGTGCTCACACTGGAAATATCGCTCGCCATCCTTCTAGGCTCCATTGCAATAGACTTTCTGTTCGGCGAGCCGAGGAAATATGTCCATCCTGTGACGCTGATAAGGAAAGTGGGCCAGACACTTGACCCATACATTAGATCCATTTCCGACAAGGGGGCGGGCGGTTTCCTTTATGTTATCGTCATTAGCGCAATGTTTGGAGGCCTCATATATACCCTCCTTTATGCAACTTACACTTTCACAATTGTATACGTTATCATAGCCATCTTACTGCTCAAGGCATCTTTTTCACTCACGTCCATAGGGCAGGACATCAGCCCCGTGGTCAAGGCGCTGGAAGAGGGGAGAATAGAGGAGGCTAGGACATTTGCTTCGAGGATCATCAAGAGAGATACAACAGGCCTGAGTGCACCCGGGATTTCCTCTGCAGTCATAGAGTCCATATCTGTAAGTCTTCTGAATGACGTCTTTTCTCCACTTTTCTACTTTGCATTCTTCGGCATAGCTGGAGCATTCATTTCCAGGGTCACCAACGTGCTGGACACACTTGTGGGCCAGAAAAACCGCAGGAACATTGACTTTGGCAAGTGGCCCGCAATCATCCATACCGTGGTCAACTATATTCCCGCCAAGATAGAGGCACTTTTCATAATGATGGGGACTGAGCTGCTCAATTACAGGGTAAACAGCATTTCCTTCATAGCAGCCAGAACCTCCACAGACAGCCCAAACAACGGATGGGCAATGGGTTCTATGGCTTCATCTCTTAATCTGAGGCTTGAGAAGAGCGGCTACTACATTATCAATGAAAACGGATTTGAGCCATCAGTGGGTGACATCAAAAGAGCACTGAGGGCTTATTACATGTCCTTCTACATCTACCTGATTGTTTTTGTCATCCCGCATCCGTTCAAGAACCAGGGACCTGA
>JAJZZZ010000027.1 GCA_021797265.1 Thermoplasmata archaeon | reverse complement strand
TTTTCAGCACAAACATTCAACAAGAACAAACTCAACAGGGCAACGTATAAAGACGTTAGAAAGGCCATACCATCATTACCCTCAGCACTTGTCCAGACCGCAAACATTTATTCAATACTTCTTCCCAATGGAACATATTCAATTAAAATTCTGAGCTCAAGCAGGAACTATTACCCTTCAGACTTCAGTGTTCGAGTCGATGGTCATAATGTTTCCAGCACGATTACTCTCCACCCCGTTCTTTATAACGTGACCATAGAGGAATCAGGTCTCCCCACGGGAACTCAATGGCAGGTAACTCTCCCTAATGGAACTGTTCTCGGCAGTCAGTATTCCAATATTTACGTCCATTTAATGAATGGGACATATCATATCACATATTTGAGTAGTAACCATATATACAGAGGTTCTGAAATGACCCTTTCAGTTAATGGGTCCAATGAAATTATCTATGCACAGTTCACTAAAGTTACATTTGCGATTTCATTCGATATTTCGGGCCAGTACAGCCCCTTTACATGGTACCTCATCATTTCAGGAAATGATACTGTAGGCCCAAATCATGGGAATATTACCGTTTATCTCTCAAATGGCACCTATACATTCACTGTAGATCCAATGAATTCTTCATGGTACGATTTTAACGGAGTTCTGCATGTGAACGGTTCAGGTAAAATAGTTTACGTTTCATTCAAGCCGGTACTCTATGATGTAAATTTCACCGTAGTCTCGCCATCAGGTTTGAAAGAATGGAATTTAGAAATTGCCGGCAATAACTATACTATAAATGGAACTTACTTCGAAGTAGGTCTTCAAAACGGTTCATACGTTTACGTTGTCTCAGGTATAACGGGATATGAAACCTACACGTCTCACCTGAACGTTACCGGTGCCGATGAGACTGTAATACTTTATATCCATGAACTCCAATATGATGTATCATTCATAAGCAACCTGAAACATGGAGCTCTATGGAATGTTTCACTTTCCAACGGAGACAACTATTCGTCATTTAATCACTCCCTTATGATAAGCATGCCGAATGGAAGGTACAATTACACTGCAACTTCGCCCGGATACAACAGTGTCAGTGGTTATATCATGGTCAAAGATCACCCAGTGACGGTCAGAATCCACTTTGTCACCAGCCTTCACACTGTTAAATTCATGGAAAGTGGACTTCCACGCGGTACTCAGTGGTGGGTAAATATATCTGGCATAGCGAATATTTCTTCATCGAACCATGTGGCAAGAATTATGCTACATAACGGTCATTACAGTTATACAGTTTCGCACGTAAATGGATACATGGATGTGCACTCTGGGGATTTCACTGTGAACAATAAGAGTATTACACTGCACCTGCATTTTGTTCGAATAGAGAAGACTCTCTATGTGGTGTCATTCATTGAATTCATGCCTCCCGGTGTTAGCGTGAATATAACAGTAAATCATAAAGCTGTGACAGAAAATGACATTGAGTTGATGAATGGTACATATCATCTTACTGTGGATGTCACGGGAACCCCGTTTAAGACACCTGTTAGATTACCATTGGTGATAAGCGGGTCTCAGGTGCAGGTTATCATAATAATCTCACCCATGGCAATATGGATTGCTATGACATCAAATTCAACGCCGTTGCCACCCGCGCCAGTCCCGTCGCCAATGAATCCATTGTTGATATGTGTGTCTTCAGTTTTCTCACCTGTTCCTCATCCTCCCCAGATTTCACCTCTACTGAATCTGCCGCAGGTAATTCCACCAGATTATTTCGAATCCATGTTTTTTTTCGCTGATGCTCCCATGTAGGATAGTTGGCTATAAATCTGGACTAGCCAAGTCAAACCAATCTTAGAATATTTATTATGACAACCAATAGAATGAAGATATATGCAGTTAATGTAAAGGCAAAAGATGTCCTGTATATTGTTGTTCTTTTCCTGAGTTGTGGTATTATAATGCCAATGGCAAGAAAAAGGATCAGGAGTGTTGCGTATATTATTATTTTACCAGAATTGCTGTAAGTATGGAACCATGTCATGGACGGTGCCAGTAAAGACAGGGAAAATATGGTCAGTATGCCACCCTCAACAAAAAGTATGGTTTTCATTCTGGTTCCAGAAATAAAATATATTAGAGAAATTATAGCTTCAAAAATTGATACTGCAAGAATGACAGCCACTATTATATTTCCTGTGGCATTAAGATGTGGCAAAAATATATAAATATCGTGGAATGGCGTTATGAGAAATAGCAATCCCGCCCATATTATGACGGAAAAAAATATGCGGTAGATGTCAAAGAATGCTCTGTTATAGTCTAAATCCCGGCTTCTGGAATAACGTGTACTATTTTTTTGCACATCTGGTCTGAAGGATCCAGATAGATATGAGTAAAGAAGGGAAAAGAACACACGATTGTAATCAAGGTTTTTCCTCTTTCTAATGCTGTATCCATTTTCAGTGACCTCTACCGGACAAATTTTTTCCATGGCGATTCCACTATCTGCATAGAATGGAGATTTGAAGAAAGATTCTCTTATCTTCGCATGTCCCTCTGACAATCTAACTGTCACTGGCAGCTTTGGTGCTCTGTGCCCAATATAAAAGTAAACCAGAAGAGCGATCAGCGTGGAAGCAACGTATTGAGGAATGAAGTTCAAAAGGTTATGGAAATTGTAAACTATCATTGCTTCTTTCCATCAATAAAATATGCCATACTGTGTTGTAATTGTAAGATAATAACTTGATCCCACATATGATATAGCATTGCTACCTATGTGAAAAGGCAGAGATAGTCCAATATATATTGTGCTACTGGCCGCGTTACCACTATCCATTACAATTTTTTCTCCAATTGATACTGATCTATCTGACCCCACATCCACGGAATAATTCTGTCTGGAGGAGAGAGTTCCATTAACGAATGTCAGGTTGATAACTTGGCTGTATGATGAGTTTGGAAATTCAGTATAAATTATAATCTGATTCACATATTTGACTCCCGAATAATCTAAGAGATTCAAACTGAGAACTACCGGGGAAGAACCGTCATTTGAGAAACTGGCAACATCACTCTCATTGACAGTACTGACCTGTGATGAGGAATAGGTCACTTGATCCGTGCTGTTGTAAGAATTAATACTGCTGGATATGGAAGAATTATTGCTTTTAATAAGCTCTATACTTGGATGAACAGGAGTAACATTCATCTGGTAACTGTTGACAACTATTACTGCTGCAAATGAGACTGAAGTGACCATGATTACAGACGCAGCCAGCAATATTAACAGCCCGTATCTACCAAGTTTTGCTCTCATTTGTTCTCTCACTCATTCCTGCTGCATAGTCAGCGTAAATGATGCAGGTGAGGACAAAGACACAATAATGGAGATATACAGAGCATCTCCACTGGTGGTTAGATGAATTGGACCATTTGTGCCTGACATTAGTGAACCACTCACGGAGGTTCCATTGAAGGTCATGGGACTGCTGCTGTAAAATATCTGGACACCGGTCGGAATTGTTCCATTGAACCACAAATATACGGGGTGTGACGTGGTAGTGCCATTGTATACTGCAAGCACGTTTGTCATCACCACGTATCCACTTCCTGGAATGGTGGAAATATCAATCGTTTCATTTGTGTAGTTTGAATTGTTCCCTACAATGCTAATGTATCCTGAGGCATTGGCATATGTGTATCCCGGCCCATCTGTAAGGTAAATATCATTAGAATGAGTAACGGACGTAGTAAATGTGATATCATTGCTAACGACAACTGCTGCAGTTGTTACGACAGGCACCATAAGCGCCAGGATTAATGTAACAGCAATCATTATGTTTCTTTTCACGGTAGATTAATACTTAAGTGATATATAAATTTCAGTTGGATTAATTAGACAACTCATCTAGTTAGTATTCATAATGATGGGACAATGTACCAAGTCAACTACCCCTCCCTGACGGAAGGGGCTTGTTGCTGTCTGTATGACGCAACGATTGGCTGGTTGACATCAGCCTGAAATACTCAGATTTACCTAGTATTCCGATGTTTCTTGCGGCATTGAGATCGGCATGAAGTTCAAGGTTGCAGTTCAGGCAGTGAAAGATCGATCCTTTCCTGTTGTTCTTATCCATATATCCACAGGATGAACATCTCTGTGATGTGTATTTAGGGTTTACATAGATCACTGTTTTTCCCATCTCCTGTGCCTTATATTCTATGAACTGTTCCAGCTGGAATGGAGACCATGATCCTAGCATTGTGTTGAATCCCTTTCCGTTGTTTTTCCTTCTCATTCCTGCCGAACCCAACTCTTCAAGTGCAATGAGATCACAGGAAAGATTCACGATCTCTTTTGAAATTACATGATTTGTATTCTGCACGAACCGTCTCTCTCTTCCGCTTAATTCTTTCAGTTTTCTTCTGGCGGAACGAGTGCCTGCATGCTGTAATTCTGATCTGTTGTACTGGTATCTTCCCTTGATGCTTCTCAACTGGCCTGCATTGAAGAACATGTTGTTTGACAATACCGCTATGTTCTTTATTCCCCTGTCTATTCCCATTGCATTTACATTGTTATCTGCCTTTTTTTCCACCTCTTTATCCGGTGATTCAACCTGAACCATTACTGACATCCTCTGGTGCTTTGTGTCAATGATTACCTGTGCATTTGTGTATTCACCCCTGTATTTCTCAATAAGGGGAGAATGTGCAATTGGGAATACCAGTCTCCCCCTGACGGTTGTCAGTGATATTGTATGCGAATCAGGGTAGAATTTGAATGTTCTTCTATCATATCTGATAGTTAATGATGTCCTGTGTATTTTCCTTTTAAGTTTTGTCTGCTTCAGTGATTCGGATGCAGTATCCCTTGCGGTCTGGACAAGTGCTGAGGGTAATGATGGTATGGCCTTTCTAACGTCTTTATACGTTGCCCTGTTGAGTTTGTTCTTGTTGAATGTTTGTGCTGAAAATCC
Organism: Thermoplasmata archaeon; assembly: GCA_021797265.1. The sequence continues at coordinate 8,360 of JAJZZZ010000027.1, read as the reverse complement.
ATAGTCCAGTACTATTTGGCATGCCTCCTTGAATTGTCTTCCCGTTTCCAGAAGGGAATTGTCATAAGGAAGTTTTAGTTTAATAGTCCTGAACATTATTTAATAGATTGCACAGTAGGTTACTAATGTTCGCTTTCATCCCCTCTCTTGCGAAAGGGAGACTTCCCGCTCACGTTGGATAAAACTGACCTATGATTAATAAGCATAGAAGTCTGAAATTCGTTCCACCCTGAAGGTCAGACGGGGTTTCTGCTTCATTATATCACCTGTAGATATTATCACATCTACAACTCTTTATCCATAGATGTGGTCAGGTATTGATTTCCGGTTGCTTTGGGACATGTCCCATTTGCTAAATCTTTTCATGACATTCTATCGGTCCTGATGTCTGCTACTCATCACTGAAGCATCAGAGATTGTTACTGGTCTTACCTCGATCCATGAGCGGAGTTTCATTGGACCGCAATGAATGGCTGGCTGACAACAGCCTGAAGTTCCAAAATGTACTGACCACCCAAATATTTCTTGATGTAAATCCCCATTCTCCTTACGGAGAATGTACCACTTTGAGAGATTTTCATCGCCCAACTTAACCGTCTTACTCTTCTGGAGAGTGCCTTACCATTTCAGGTGTAGACAGAATATGAATTGCATTGCTGCGTATGTCTTAAAAGTTGTTCGCTTTCATGCCCCTGTCCGGTAAAGGGGGTCCTCACGCTCACATCGGGTAAAACAGATTATCATTTCGAAGTTTAGTTGTTTTAGCAGTGACAGTCCCTGTCTGTCAACCTACTTAAATATATATGAATTTTAGATAGAGAAAAATAGTTCACGTCAACAATCATGAACAAAAATGGATAAGAAGATAGCGACAGCCTTAGTGTTAATGATCTCAATTGTGATGATAGTAAGCGCAGTTGGCATGGCCATATCATATAATAACCATTCAACTTCGCATGGCAATACCTCTACAGGAAATACTCCAGTAAATCCCACAAGCCGGCCGTCTTTGCCAGCCAGCTCGGGAACTACAGGGAATCACGCTAGCGCAGTGCATCAAGGGAAGATCAACAATGTTAACAGGCTTCTCTTCCTACCAAATGCACATCCCAACTTCCGGCTTGAAAATGGCACAGTGACACCTTTATATGATTTTGCTCCTGCGCCCATGGGGCTGGGATTCTTTGGACTGCAGAATGAGAGCGGAACTCTTGTGGGCCACAACTATTACAGCAACAGTTTCCAGGCAACATTGAGGATCAATAACCTTAGTGTGTACAACCTGGGAAATGATGGTCCCAGCTCTCTCACATTCCAGCTGAATACTGTAATGGCCAATACAACTCTCTTCGGTGTTGCGAACTATTCATTCTGGACCCAGAATGTCATTGTATACTCCACAAGGACTCATGTTTTGAGCTTTGAGGATAACATATGGAATTTCTCTTCCCCAACCGCAGTAATGACAAACAACGCAATTCTTAATTCCACCGGCCAGGTCTACCCGTATCCAGGAGTACATATAGCTATTGGCCCATCCTATAATGTGTCAACACCATTTGTTGCCCATCTCTACTTGAACACGTCACTGTACAACGGTAACGATGCAGTTTACTTCAACTACTCCATCCCAACGATTGGCGTGAGTGGAACATATGATCGTGTTACCTTTAATTCCACCCCAATGCAGTCACCAGATCACAATAATAAAGGCAACAAATCTCAACCTCTTGACCCACATCCCAATTCTCAGGTCAAGATCTCCGATTTCCTTGTCAGCGGAACCACTCCTGCTCCAAATGGACTGCTTTATGACAGCGAGATCATGCTGGGAGGGCCTGGTGGTGGAAGCACAACAAATGTGATGAACATCCACGGGACAATGAGCCTTAAGTATATCCCCCAGGCAAATCCTGAAGTCCCGTCTCATCCCACCCCGCCTGCACCCGGGAAAAATAATGTCGGGATGCCTGGATATGTCAATGTGCCCTCTGCATATGACTTTGGTACGGACACTGGTGAGACTTCCGTGGGAATGGCAGTTGCATGGAACACGGCACATCAGGCAATATTGACTCCCGGTCCATCACTTCTGTATGGGATGTGGAACATCAGCGGCCAGAGTCAGATGGAACAGTTCTATGGGCAGGTTGCACCAAGCAATGCATTCCTCTTCGTGAGTCCCGGAAGTGTAATGAGCAATAACTATAATGGCTACGTGCCTCTGACAGCGGCTGGAGACTATAACTTCTGGCTGCCCGCAGGCACATATAGCGCAGAGGCCCTCATGAGCTATCACAACCCGGAAGTCAATATCCTAACGCCGGGCGAGAACTTCATGCTATCCAGTAATCCTTCAACTGGAATATACACACCACTCTATGCTGAGAACAATGCTCAGCTGGCAAATATATCTGTTTCAGGCGATGGCACAATATCAAATCCGTACGTTGCATTCAACCAGGAGTATAATTATATGAGTCCACTGTTCGGGCAGCTAAATGATTTCGCTTTCCCGCAGTTCGAAGCGGTCATGCTCCTGAACACCAACCAGTACATTGTTTTTAACAACATGCCTGCATTCCCCATAGTCTACTCCGATACATACCAGCTTTATTCCCTGTTCTACACTGGCCTGCCTGATAATTTCCTGGGATACTGGTTCTACAACTCATCAGGTGTTGTTCTGGAAAACAGCACATCCATTACAGGATGGTATACTTACAACCAGGCGGGCTTCCCCGAGGCAAACGTGGTATTCTGGAACAGTTCAGGAGGAATACTGAACAGTGATTTCCTCTCAATGGATTCTTCTGTGCTACTTTACAACAGCCAAGTGGGTGTCTGGGGAAATCATTTTAACAACAGCCCATATCTCACAGAACCTTCCCTCAGGGCTTCGTGGAATATATGGGGAGAACCTGTTGGAATATCCATATTCGGCAACAACAGTGCGGTGATAAATAACTTCTTCACTGTGGTTTTCCCTGCACAGAGCCCGGATTACAGCATATACAGCGGCAACTATGCAAGCTATCACAACTACTGGAATGAAACACATGAGCTGAGCTCATCAACCACGATATACCTGTACACAATAAACGGCACTGGCTATTTCCAGGGACGGGGCAGTGTAGTCGGCGGTCCATATTATGGAGGTAATTACTGGTACAATTTCAATGGTACAATACCATACAATGATAATGGACTCATAGCCAATGGTGGAGACTATTTGCCTCTGAACGTCATAGATATACCTCCCGTCAATTCAGTGCAGCTTTCAGGAAGCATTCCGTACGTTATGGCTGACCCTGCCTTCCAGCCATTCCTGCTCAATGCTGGTTCAGCCAACGCCAGTGCACCTATGAATGTGGTGATCTACCTTAACATGACGAATCTCACGGAACTCCAGACATTCGATTCGGCCGTTAACTCTCCAATGTCTCCGAACTTCCACCAGTTCCTGACCCCACAGCAGTTCATGAGCTCATATTACCCCAACCAGTCAACAGTGACGGCCGTTGAATCATACTATTCATCGCTTGGCCTCAAGGTATGGAACTACGCCTATGCTCCTCTTGCAATAGTAGTATCTGGAACTGTTGGTCAGATTGAATCGGCATTTGGCGTCATTGAATTCAACTATTATTTCAATTATCCGGGCGCATATCCAGCGGAGTTCATGACCAACACGGCAAATCCATATATCCCGGCGCAGTTCAACGGTACGATTCTGCATGTTTACGGGCTCAGCTATTCAACAGGCGTACTGCTTGGAGGAGTGAATCAGCAGCAGGTGAAGACTGGATTGACCTCAGCAACACAGGTCAGCGATCCCTTTGCCAGCAACCATGTCCTGACGCCACCGAACCTTGAGAACTATTATAATGTCACAACACTGCAAAATGCCGGTTACACAGGCCATGGCATAAGCATCGGGATACTGGGAGTTGGTGAAGCAGTCAACATGAGCAGTGTCAGCGAATTCTGGAACACGTATGGCATACACAACCCAGCAGTGAAATTCGTGAACCTCACAACTAACGGCATGAATCCATACAGAGAGGGCTTCGAGGCCGACCTTGACGTTGAATGGTCCGGTGCAATGGCGCCAAATGCCACCATCTATGACGTGATGGTCCCATTCAACATAACAGGTATAGGTGACAATGCAATCAACCTGGAACTCTACTACTTCCTGAATGTCATACATCCAAATGTCATTTCGGGCAGCTGGGCAGAACTCCAGTTCCATCATGACAGCGGGTTCGCGGCAATATACACCCAGATAGGTATGCAGGCCGTGGCTGAGGGAACTACCATATTCCTTGGATCTGCAGACAGTCACAGTTCTCTGTACCTCACCGTGATGGCATCCCCCTACATTGTCTCTGTTGGCGGAGTCTATACTCAGCTGAACAGTACTGGTGCAATAGTCAATGAGAGCGGCTGGTACCAGCCAGAATACAAGTGGTATGGTGGCCCGGTGGGATCCGGTGGAGGAAACAGCCTGTTCTTCTCAAGGCCGCTGTACCAGTCGGCTGAGAGGATCATTGTTCCGTCAATGTACACAAACAGGGCCCAGCCGGACATATCCATGCCTTCCACAAACCTCATAACCACATTCCATGGTATGTTTTTGATAGGAGGTGGCACCAGCTATGCCACACCTATATCGGCCGGCATATTTGCGGACATTGCGCAGTTCCTGAATGAATCGGGAGTCCCTGGAGGAGGATATATGGGCTGGATACAGCCTGTTCTGTATGGACTGGGATATGGATCACTCTTTGGTGCTCCCGGATTCCACCAGGTGAACTATGTTGAACCGTATCCCGGGGAAACGGGAAGTGGATACCTTGGCCAGGGATGGAATGATTTCGCAGGAATTGGTACCCTGAGCGCTATGAATCTCTCCATAGATTTCTATGGGTACTACCAGGCCGGGGAATATCTTTCCCGTGGCCTCTGATTTTTTCTGCCACAGAATTTTTCAATTATTTTACTTTATTACGTGATTGCAGTTATAGATTTCACGCATCACATAAAGAAGTACAGGCACAACGACCTACATACTACTCTTATATATTTCTTTGAACATTTAAAACAATGTTAAGCAGTTCCAGCCAAACCCGCACTGAACATCCAGTTTCAAGCTCACTGCAGACCGTAATGAATGTAATTCCCTTCCTGGCAGTTGCTCTGGCCCTGATATACTGGGCTCCCATAATATGGCTGAAGTATCTCACATTGCATGATTACGTATTCGATCTTGGAGTATTCTATGGGTCTTTGCACTCAATATTCTACATCCACTCCACAACCATACTGTATCAGTACGCTGCCGGTTCTACCCTGAGAATAATTCTTTCGCCCCTGTCAGTATTCAACAGCTTCATTGTTCTCCTATATATCCAGCTTGTGCTGGTGCTGGGTTCAGCTGTCACTGTTTACCTCATATCCAGGCGAATCTTCAGGAATCCCATAGCTCCGGTGCTGATGTCGGTGGCATACCTGCTTTATTTTCCGGTCAATGGATCAATATTCTTTGATGTGCATGCCCAGACATTTTTCCTGCCTTTCATGCTTCTGGCATACTATCTGGAAATTTCCGGCAGGTACAAGCTGTCACTGGTCCTGTTCATCCTGGCCGGTCTCGCAAGATTCCCCATAATCGGGATTGTTGTCCTCTATTCAATGGCCGATTTCATCTATAACTTCAGGACAGGATACCGTAATCCAGACAGCTCCGCCATGCGAACAAGGATGAAATTTGACATGGTGCTGTTCTTCGCTGCATTCATCATCACGCTGTTGCAATATTATGCCAACACATACGTGCTGGGTGTCTCATCCCTGGGTAATATTCACTATGTTGCCGGTACAACATTCCTTGGCGGATCACTGGGAACAGACCTCATAACCGTTCTAATATTCACCGCACCTCTGCTTCTTCTTCCACTTTATTACTCAGAGTTCTCGCTGATTCTCTGGGCCCTGTTTGGTTTTGCATTCTACACAAACTATGGTGGATATCTTTACCCGTCGGTTTTCACTGACCAGTATTCAGCGCTGTTTGTTCCACTTATCTTTATTAGCGTTTTTGCAGGTCTCATGTCCAGAAGGAGGGTCAATCCTGATGAACCGCCGTCCCCGCAGCCAAAGGTTTCAAGGCAGAGGACGGATGCACACTTCAGGACAGCCATAAAGATATTTGTGGCCATAGCCATATTTGCCGTACTTTTCCAGCCATACAGTCCGGTGGCAGCACACACTAATGGATCCCTTAATATTTCAAATTACACAACAGCAGGGCCTGTCACGGAGCCCGAACTGCAGTCTGTAATCAATCTGATTCCGGCCAGTGCCACAGGCATAGTATTTGGAGGGGACATGCCTGAAGTCATGGTTCATTCCCCAAATGTCAACAGCACACTGGTATCAGACACAATCAACGGCTATCCGCTGGCGTGGACTCCACAGTTCTTGGCATCTAACAGTTCAATACGGTATGTTTCAGGTGTGCCCAACGACATGGTCACGACTCCTGCTGTGGATGGTTACAATCAGTATCAGTTCACGCAGAACGCCATGGCTTCAGGTGCCTTTGGTGTTGTGGCAGAATATCATGGGGCGTTCCTCATTGAACGAGATTACCATGGTTCGCCGGTGCTTTTCAGTCCCATGCACTATCCCGCAGTATCATACAAGCAGATGTTTGCCCTGAATTCAACTGCAGTATCAGCAGGGGGGTTGAAGATATCTGATGCAAGCAATGTGACAGTAATACCCTCAACCACATTCCTGCTCTATCCTGGAACATATTCTCTACACCTCAATCTTTCCGGTGTGTCCATTGCCAGTTCTTCAGACATCCAGTTCAGGCTTTCCGCGGAGAATGTTGCTGGAAACATAATCCTGTCATCATCAACCATTAGCAGCGGCCAGAATTCAGTGACAGTAAACTTCACCCTTGATAATTTCTATGTTAACTCTGAACTGTTCATAACAGGCCTGAATTTCCAGGGAACAATGACATTGCAGTCCATGAGCATCCAGGAAACGGGGGCATGAGCGTTGTGAACCTAAACACCAACCTGCACATGTATGCACAGTCTTGCAATATTGCTGATCGAATAATTTTAAAGCAAACTATGCATGTGGGGAGAAATGACTGAACTTACATCATCCAGATCACTAGGACTGGATGCAATTTTCCAGTACACCGGTTCCGGTGTTCAGTTGTTTTCTGGGGCGATCTTTTATATCATCATTGTGAGAATGTTCAGTACCACAGCTGTTGGCGCCATTGCCCTGTTCCTGGCCATAGTTGGTCTTTTCAACATCGTCTTTTCATTCGGCCTTGGCACTGCGGCTCAGCACTTCACATCGTACAGCCTTGGCATAGGTGATTATGCTGCAGTGAGAAAAACCATAAGGAAAATGATAGGCTTCGGCTTCCTTCTTTCCCTCGTTGGTTTCTGCATACTGCTTATTTCCAGTGGTGAGATCTCTCTCATATTCCTCCACAGTTCATCATACTCATTCCTGGTGAGGCTGCTCAGTGTTGTCCTTCTTGGGAACATCCTCTTCGGGATATTGAATGGTGCTCTACTTGGGCTTCAAAATTTCAGGCTTTCTGCAATAATCAACATAGTCATATGGGTGTTCTATTACTTCGGGTCAATAGCCCTTGCACTGTATGCCCGAAGCCTTGATGTCATAATACTGGGCTGGATAATCGGAGTATTCCTTGGAGTATCACTGGAACTTATCATCATACTGAGGCAGGTAAGCCGCTACCCATCTACCGGTAAAGCCCCGGGCAGCAATTTCATACTCAAGTACTCCCTGCCAGTGCTTCTTTCCGGAATAATAGGGTATGGCGCATCTTACATGGACAGGTTCGTTGTTGCAGGCCTGCTGAACCTTTCATCACTGGGGGTCTATAACTTTGCCCTCCTGATTGCTTCATCAATAGGATTTCTTGCAACACCCTTCAATAACATACTCATGCCCAAATTTTCAGAACTCTTCGGCGAGGGAAGGAGGGGAGAGATATCAAGCCTAGTTGACGGCTCATCCGTGCTTCTTTCATCAATTTACGTGCCGGCGGCGCTGGGAATTGCGGCGCTTTCACCAATGATCCTGGATCTACTTGGTGGTTATCAGTACACAGGAGGCTCTGTTGCACTTTCAATAATAATGGGTTTTTCGGCTCTCTTCATTTCCGTGAACATACTCACACAGGCAATAGCATCTGTGCGGAAGACACATCTATTCATATACTCAAGTGCTGCTGCTCTTGCTGCAAATGTTGTTTTCTCCATTGTGCTCATACCAAGGTTCGGTCTCATGGG
>JAJZZZ010000152.1 GCA_021797265.1 Thermoplasmata archaeon | reverse complement strand
ATTCTGCAAAGTTCACATTTACACTGTCAAATCTTAAGGCAGGGGTATATGATTACAACTATTCCGTGGTCTTAAATGGCACAAGAGTTAACATGTTCAGTGGAAACTATTTCAGTGGACCGATTAATACTGGAGTCCCGGAGCTTTTCGTTGATGTAATTCCAACATATACAATTTCTTACCTTGTCTATTTTGAGCTCATATTCGCAGTTGGAGTATTCATCGGCAGGAGCATTGGCAATTCAAGGAGAAGGCTTGAGCCGCCAAAGAATCAAAATCCATCTCAGGAACAGAAATGATCAGTCATTCCAGATGGATTTTATCTGATTCCGAAACGCCTCCCCGTCGAAATCTTCAGAATTAAAACTTTTTATAATCCCGGATATCCTTTCACCAAGAGTCAGTAATCTCTGGGAATCCCTGTTATTTGGAATTTCCATTTTAAGTAGTATTAAAGAGAGAATACGGGCAATATCCGTTTCATTGGAATCAGGACCAATCTTTTCCTCCCCCTTTAGTATGGAAATAAGAAGTGAGGTGCTCTCCTTAAGGGCAGGCTCATCATCAAGGTATTTCAGTATTTCTGAAATTTCCGTACTCAAATTTACCTGTTTTCCATAAATTTTCCTGATCAGAATGGAAAGGAGAGAGAACTGAAACATGTCCACACCATCCGGAATCTCCGGAACAGCAAAATCAGAATCATGAAATGATTCCTCCACGCCATCGAGGAAATTCATAAACTTTCCAAGTGCTGAAAAATATCCTGAATATAATTTATCATTCAGTCGTGAAGCCTCCCTTATCTCCTCCATTGCAGAGGAAAATGAAAGGTCCCTTATGTTATGCCAGAAAAGCAGTGACTTGTTTCTTAAAAGGAGAATAGAATTATTGATAATTTTTGAGGTAAGAATGCTCTTTGTCGCGTTGTCGGCAACCTCCTCTCTTCTGCCCAGGATATCGAAAATTCTTGCCTTAGAATGGTAAGCAGATGCCCTCAGGGTTGTATCCCCTGTGAGGTATGTATTGTCAATCAGCTGATCAAGGATACTTATGGCCTCATCGTATCTGCCTTTGCTGGAATATAGAACTGAAAGATTGTTCAAATTTCTGGAAAGCTGAAGCCAGATTCCAAGCCTCCGGTTTATGGAGGCTGATTCATTGTAACATTCTTCGGATACACGATCATCACCTTTGATCAGAAGGATGTTGCCCTTAAGTGTTAGGGCCCTGGCCTTCAGTTCATCATCAGAGCTTTTAACTGCTATGTCGATGGCCTCTTTCAGCCTGTTTTCTGCATTTTCATAATCTCCAAGGTTAAAGCTTGCTTCTGCAATCAGAAGCTTGAGGAAGCCAGAAGCTGCATCCTCCAGTGGCAGTTTTGAGGAAAATGTTTCCAGTATGTCGACGGACTTACTGTAATTTCCAAGAGTCTGGTAAATGGATGCGAGTGTCAGCGTAACACCAGCGGGATCTATATCATATCCAGGGCATATTTCGTAGCACTTCCTTGCCTTTTCAAGGTCATCAGAATTGTAGATGGCATTGCACCGTATCAGGGAAAGTATGTTCTTTGCCTCAGCATCCTCTATGTGCTCCTGGACTCTTTGCACAAAATTCAGGATCGACTGCGTGTTTGTAAATTTCCTCACAAAGGTTCTCCACTCATTTTTCACAAGGGTTGATATGCCTTCATAATCCCCTGATTGCTCCAGGACCTGGATTCTGTTTTCAACAGGAAGAAGATCGAAACTCCCGGATTTTGAGGACAGCTTGAGTGCTTCCTGCAATATCTCATCTGGAATTGCGCCCTTGAAATAAGGATTTATGAATTTGCTGGTCATTCCAAACTTTGAATATAACCTGACGACAAGTCCCATTTTTACCAGCTCATTGCATGTTTGAACGGCATCGCTGACACTCAGGGAAAGCATGTCACCAATGGTTTCCGGGTCAAGGGTAATCTGCATGAAGGATAGAAGGGCAACTGACAGTTTTCCGGTCCTGTCAAGTGAGTCGATTATTCCGCCAAGAAACTGGCTTATCTCTGTGGGGACCAAAAGGAAACGGTAAATCCTGTAGTCTATATCACCGTTATCCATTATAACGCCTCGGAACCTGTAATATCTTATAATGTAGTCAAGAATAGCAAAATTTGCATCTGAAAGCCTGTAAATGTCGTTTAGGAAATCCTCGGGGAATCTGTAGTTTGAGAGCACAAATCTGAAATATTCAGGTTGCGGTTTTGATAGATTGAAAACTTTGGCCAGGCCTTCTCCTGTTACCACATCAAGGAAGTTTTCAAGGTCCCCGTTTCTGGATTCCGAATCTGTTGCCCCAGAACACACTATGGAGATTCCATATTCACTGGAACTCTTCATGAAGTATGTGAGGAGGAACCTTGTAGGGTCTGAAAGGAGATTTATGTTGCTGAAGAAAAGGAAAACTCTCCTGTCTCCCCTGAAGTGAGACTTCATCAAAGAAAGAATCTCATTGAGCTCCCTCACTTTGCTCTTTTTTGTTATCGAATCAAGAATCTGGTTAAAGGGTTCGTATTTCTCAATCTCCTGGGCAGACTCAGTGAGGCCCTCATAGACTTCCGATCCCCAGTTCCTCAGGTTTCCAGCCAGTATTTTGAGAAGTTCTTTCTGCCCCCACCCCTGTCTTCCCAAAAGCATTACATTTCCCGCATATTCATCTGAAAGCAGAAGTGCCTCTATGCTATCAGAG
>JAJZZZ010000151.1 GCA_021797265.1 Thermoplasmata archaeon | reverse complement strand
CTTTTCAGTATCTTTCCTGAACTTATCCTGCTCCGGTTTCCAGGAATGCATGATTTCATCCACTGTATTGCCGGAGTCAAGCATTTTGTAAAGTTCATCTGATCCGTAAAGTCTTGAAAGTTTCTGCTTGTTAATGTCCACTGAATCCAATTCTCTGAGCCAGACAAGAATTGTCAAAGCCAGTCTGAAAGGATCATATTTTTTCCTGTCTGTGATATGAATGAAATAGCCATCCACGAGCTCGCCACCATAAGGATCCAGTGTGGGTCGGTATTTTGTTCTCCTCAAGGTTAAGCCATCCAAGGCATTTTCAAAATCCGGAAGGCCGGGTTTTCCGAAGAAATGAAATGGATATGGTGTGCCTCTCCCCAAAGAAAGATCAGTTGCCTCCAGAAGGCAAAGGCCGGAATAAGTGATCACCGATTCCATATCCGGCAAATTCAGTGAAGGGGGAATAAACCAGTTGAATATATCATCAAAAAAGTACTTCCTCGAGTACTTTGACATTTTTACAACATTCACCTCAGCGTTGAACCTTCTGTTGAAGAAAAGCGCCAGTTCACCAACGGTCAGGCCATACCTTGAAGGAAGTGTGTCTGTGCCGACAAAGGATCTGAACTCTTCTTTCAGTACCGGCCCACTGATATCAACGGAATTCAATGGGTTTGGCCTGTCCAGCACATAGAGAGGGATGTTGTTCTCCCTGGAAGCTTCCACTGCATTGTACAGTGTGGATATGAAGGTATAGAACCTCACCCCCGCATCCTGTATGTCATAAACGAGAAAATCCAGCCCTTCGAGATCATCCTTGTTTGGCTTCATCCGCGATCCATAAAGGGATGTGGCTTCTATTCCCCTGTAGGAGGAATCATCGATTTCAGCCCCATTGGATTCGGTTCCATAAAGGCCATGCTCAGGTGTGAACACTTTCCTTATGTTGAAACCTTTTGAAATGAGAAAATCTATGTTAGGTTCAATTTCACTTGTTACGCTTCCAAGGTTGGTTATTAACCCCATCCTTCCCGACGGCAGATTTTCTTTTGCATTATCGATACCTAATTTGAACATGATACAGCCCTATTGACCAATGTATAAGTTGTGCATGTTGAAAAGCCTCTCTTTTATTGAATCAATGTCTCCATCAAGTATACCTGAGAAGAAGCGTCTGGCGAGTTCCGTAGATTCTTTCTCATTCATGTCAGGCCTGTTGAAACTGAAGCAATGTGAAAAATCAAACCCGTAACCTGGACCAAAGCATTTCTCAAAGATGAATTCAGATCTTTCCATATGGTAGCAGGAACTCACTACGTAAATAACCTCTGGGAGATATTTCCCATGCACTATCATTGCGCAAAAAACGCCATTTCCAATCGTGTCCAGTGACTTTTCCTCTAGTATAATGGAAGCCTCCGGGATGCCATTTGCAATGCAGTAATCTTTCATAAACTGGGCTTCAGACCTGTTCAAGTCATGGTTGGTAATCCCACCGGAAAGAAGCAGTTTGGAGCCACTGTTGAAGAGTTTAATGGCAACATCAAGCCTTCCCTTCAGTTCATCATGTATCTCATTTCCGTTTATTCTGCTGCCAAGAACTATAATTAATTCCATCTGCTTCTGCTCGTACTACTGATAAACAGAGATTTCTTAAGGCTTACTTTCTTGAAAAAAACAATATTTAGATTTCGAGGTAACTCTTACTGAGGAATTATTTATAGGAAATATGTCATTCTTTTGCAGAATTGGCAAGCTCACAACGCTTTGTAAGGGAAGCCCTTGATAGTGAAATTAGCCACATCGTGGCTCACCTGGAAAATAGCCTTCCATTCTCAATCAATATGATTGCCACCATCCGTGATTATTATGACAGATGCAGAGTATTTGTGGCCGGAGACTTAAAGAATATTGCAGGCGTTCTGGTTGAATTCCACTCTATGTACAATAACCACATCTGGTTTGACCCCATCGTCTGGATCAGCGGAAGTCCCGATGTCTCTTCTAAACTTTTGCATGAGAGGGGCTATGACAAGTCTATTGTCATTTCCCAGACAGATTTCTCATCACAATTGCCAGTGGAATATAGTAGGATGAGAGTGTTCGAGGAATTTATCATGACAGTTGACACAGATATGTTGCCGGTGAGTGCGAATAATCCTGACGTTGAAATCAGGCAACTGAAATCAGCTGATGTTGATGAATCACTGATATTTTCAGGTTACAGTGGAGAAATCATAGGTCTCAAGGAAAGGAAACGGGAAGAAAATTTTCTCAAAGAGAGAATTTGCCTGGGATTGTATTCCAATGGCCAACTTGTTTCAAGGGGAGCCATAATGTCCGTAACGGAAGAGTATGCTTCAGTTGGAGCATTTTTCACATCGGCAGGAGCCAGAAAGAAAGGCTACGGTTCTACCATTGTTACAGAAGTCTCAAAGAAGGCATCTGCCACATCAAAATATGCCTGCCTCTTTGTAAGAAGCACAAACAATGAAGCGATATCACTTTACAGGAAACTCGGCTTTAAAATCGCAGATAGAGCATACTTCTTGGACTTGGGAACAGGTTTAAGCCCTTGACTCAACCACTGAACTGCTGAAGCGGTCAGTATTTCCCGTGATCAAAATCAGACAGAGTCGCAAAAACCCTGAAAGTGTTGTATGCTTGGAGCATGGTTTCTGCCCTGGCTGATATTGTGTATCCATCCACTCTCGTGGCGCCATTGAATATCATGCAGTTATCTGCCATTGCAGGATTGTTAAATTCAACCTTCACTTCAACGGGACCCTTGATCTTCAAAACGGTT
>JAJZZZ010000150.1 GCA_021797265.1 Thermoplasmata archaeon | reverse complement strand
GTAGGAAGTATACTCATAATACTTAGAAACAGTGTCAAGAATGACTTTGCGATCTTCCTGATCAGACATCGGTTAGCTCCGGCTTCAACGTTGATCCAAAATAGCCCTTATTAAACTTTTATCAATGTTGAATTGCCCTGACATTTGCGCATGCCTCTTGTTTCCCTGTACTGAAGCCCCAGTACTTGCAGCAAGTTTTTCGCCTATTGAAATGGCATCCTCTTTTGAAGCAATTATCCTTAATTCGGTCAATTTCCCATTTTTTGACAGGACGAAAGAGAGTTCTTTTTTCAGGGAAAACAGAGCACTGATTATACCCTTCATCTCATCTTCTCCGAAACTGCCCTCGATAAAAATGGATCCTTTGCCCGGGATGTCCAATGGCTGTGCATTGGCTATTGCTGCCTCAACCGCCTCCTTTAAGTGCCTGTCCTTCTCTTTTTTCAGTTCAAGGTTTTCTTGAACCAGTTTGGACACTGATCCAACTACTTTTTCTGGCACTGTAGTGAGTTCACCTTCGATGAACTGTTCGTTTGAATAGATCTCCTGAACATAGTCAAGAGCTGCTTCGCCGGCCGCAAATGTGAACCTCTGGTTTCCCTCCTGAACTGTTTCCACCTTCAGTATCTTCAGGAATCCGATCTCAGATGTGTTCTTGAGATGGGTGCCGCCACATCCTTCAGCATCCACTCCGTCAATCTCCACCACCCTGATAGTGCTGCCATCCGGCACACCGCCTTCAAAGAGCCTGAAGCCATACTTGGTAATGGCCTTGTTCCATTCCATGCTCCTCACTGCAATGGCTCGTCCCTGTGTTATATATTCAAGGCATTTCTTTTCAATCTGCCTGAGTTCACTGTCTGAAGGCTTCCTGAAATGAGTCACGTCGATCCTCGACCTGTCTACGCCTTTCTGTACACCACTCTGCCAGACATGCTCTCCAAGAATTTCCCTCAGTACGCCAAGAAGAAGATGGGTTGAGGAATGGTGAACCATCAGCCTGTGCCTTCTGAAGTAATCCAGATGGCCGATTATTCTCGAATGTTCTGGTATTTCACTTTCAACTTTGTGCACAATGGAACGCCCACTCCTGGTGGCTCCCAGCATTTCCACCCTTTTGCCTTTGTAAGTGAAGTAGCCAAGGTCAGTTGGCTGGCCTCCGCCATCCGGGTAGAATGCAGTCTGGTTTGGAATAATTTCCTTATCTCCGGAATAAAGCACCAAGGCGTTGAATTCCTTAATTGAAGTGTCATCATAATATAGGGCCCTGGTAAAAATATCAGGATAATTCTTATCCTTCTTCCTTGCTGTTTCAGGTTTTCCATGCAGCGAGGTTATTAGAGAGTTGAAGTCTCCCGGGATGGCTATCCTTGCATTTCTTTTCTCAAGTACTAACCTTGCTGCTGTTTCTGGAACAATTCCTGATGAATCATACAGCGTTACCAGGTCGTCTGTGGAAAGGGTTCCTTTCCTGTCAAATGTTCTGAGGATGAGGCTTTCACCTTTCTGTTCCAGCTCTGAGTACTTCCTCTCCTCCTCGCTCAGTGCTTCCAGTATGAAAGATTCAGGGAAATTGTGGATTACATCCTTCAAATGCTCATGGTGGAGCCGGATTAAATCGAACAGTGAGCCTGTGTACCCGCATTCAGCCTTCGCCCTAAGTGCGCGCCGGATCAGGAGCCTGGCAAGGTACCCGACCTTCACATTGCTTGGTATGACATAATCTGAAAACAGTATCATGAGAGTCTTGGTGTGGTCTGCAATTGTATACACAGCCTTGGCTAGATCAAACTGTTTTTCCAGCTCTTCACGGCTGTTTACAAGCCCTTTCTGCTTAAGATCAGGGAAACTCCTGTCCAGCACTGTATCCCTGTCGAATGGCTCTATTTCTGCTGAATGCCTGGACAGCAGTGCAAGGCTCTCAGGTTCCCACTGTTTGATGGATGAATTCTTGACTATGTGTTCTATTGCATAAGGCAGTACTGCCTGGTATACTGTTGCAGTTCCATTTGAAAGCCATGCGAGCCTTTCAAGCCCATAGCCGGTGTCCACGATCATCATGTCCATTTTGGAATACCTGTTTCCATCTATCTCTACGGTACCCTCGGGATCCGTAGCCATATCCATGAACACCAGTGTGGCCACTTCAAGGCCTGCAATCATGACTTCAAACGCATTACCGCCATTTCCGCCTCCTGACCATGGCTTTTCTTTGTAGCTTATAAGTGCAGGGTCTATTCCCATTGCCTCGGTTAGGAATTTATGGCAGTACTCCGTAGTCTCTTCCTTCCAGTAAACAAACTTGTCTTTGTAGTTGAAGGAATCATGGCACATCATTTCAAATGAAGTAAGGTGCCTGCCGGTTTCGCCAACCAAGTCCGTGTCGAGCATTCTTACCGAAGGTTGAGACATTGCCAGCGGGTTCCCGGGAGGAGAGACCCGGCCCGAAGTTACGTGGGGTTGGAAATTATATATTGATGCGTTGACCAGTAGCACATCATCCCTCCATCTTGGGACCACGGGGTACGGTCCAATGATCTTATGGTTATCCTTGAAAAAATCAAGGAAAAGCGACCTTACTTCTTTGAGGGTATACTGCCTGTTTACGGGGCTATTCCCGATAAAAGTGTATGAATCACAGGGAGGATCTCCACATGTCTTCCGGTTGCGGTCAAGCGTCCAGAAATAATGGCCACATGATACGCATGACTTCTTTTGGAAGCCGGATTGCTTAAAAAATTCAAGGTCAAGTTCCCCTGTGCTAATTGACATGTTTCACTCTCACTGATAGCGTTATTTTCAAGGTTTTTCTGCAATGATCACAAACCTT
>JAJZZZ010000149.1 GCA_021797265.1 Thermoplasmata archaeon | reverse complement strand
TGCTTCACCCGGAGCCCATGACTAAACGAGCTTTAGTCCCGTGTCGTCATATGCGATCACGGATCACACATACTTTTCACCAGGACATCACACTAATTGAAATCTGCAATAAAAAATATTCCAATGGAGAACTTGTAAACACATTCCAGTTCTCCATCATATCTCTTGTTACTGTCTGGATATGATTCTTGGCCTAAGTTGTGCATGGGATTCCATGAGCCTGACGCTTGTTACATACTCTCTCCCCCTTCTCTGAATGACGAGGCTTTTCCTCTCACCGAGCTTTCCCTTTGCAATTGAAGTTAGAAGATCCCTCATTCCCCTTATTCTGTTACCGTCAAACTCCTTTATTACATCGCCCTCTTCCAGTCCTGCAGCATCTGCTGGACTACCTTCATTTACCCTCACAACGAGAACACCTTCAGATGCCCTGATTCCATATCTTGATACGGATTCAGAATCCAGAGTAATCCCGGATATGCCGATCTGAGGCCTGACAACACGACCATCCCTCAGGAGTTCTTCAACAACTCTTTTTACAGTGTTTGATGGTATTGCAAACCCCATTCCCTGTGCGAACGGTATGATTGCCGTGTTAATGCCTATTACTCGGCCATGTATGTCCGATAGTGGACCCCCACTGTTTCCAGGATTGATAGCCGCATCTGTCTGAATCAAACCTTCAAAGATGAAATCAGCCCATGGCATTGGCCTACCTACTGCCCCAATAAGTCCCATGGAGACTGTGGGTTCGCCAGGTAGACCGAATGAGTTACCCATTGCCAGAGCGAGCTGTCCTGGTTTCACCTCATCCGAATTGGACAGCACAGCAGCCTTCATGCCATCCTTCTGTACCTTAAGAAGTGCAATATCTGTCTGAGGATCCCCACCGACAACCTGACCGTCCAATGAGCTGCCATCTGGGAGGACAACCTCGACTTCTTCAGCACCTTCCAGAACATGGTTGTTTGTCACTATATATCCATCTCCCGTGTAAATTATTCCGGAGCCGCTTCCCTTTACAGGCTGCAGACCGTACCCATAGGGGCTTCTGAATCCGCTGGAATTGATTCTGACCACTGAATTCCTTAGTTCTTTTACCGCTTCCTCTATATTATTCTGTAGATTTTCTAATTCTGTCAAACTATTACCTCCTGAACCCATCTTTTGTGATTTGATGAGTTCATGTCAGTGAATTGGTATCAAATTAATATACCAGAAAGTTATTTTAAATGAACCTGGTGAGAATAAGTTGACCAAGTATGGAAAAAGTGATCAGGTCACAGTTTTATCTGAGAGGAGAGATCCAGAGGATATATTCAGAAAGTGGACTGTAAGAATACTAAGGCTTCTCTCAGAATCCAGCCCAAGAAGGTATAATGATATTAGGAAGTCACTTGACCGAATCAGCCCATTCAGTTTGTCAGAGGAACTGAAAAAGCTTGAATCTGATGGCATTGTTCAGAGAACAGTGACATCATCCAGTCCCCCTAATGTGTTCTATAGTCTCACAGCTAAAGGCTGGGAGCTCATTGCAATAATCAGGGAGATGCAGGACTGGATAGAAAGATGGAACTGATTTTCAGGAACGCCAATAGGAAAGAAATATTACATATTGAACCTTACCTGATAGAGGGGCTTGTGGTCTAGCGGTTATGACATCGCTCTCACACAGCGAAGGCCGCCGGTTCAAATCCGGCCAAGCCCATTTAAAAGTTTGACCTGATATCATTTGCAGGAAGACTCTTGGGGAGTTTGTTATTTAAATGAGCAGATGCAAACACCTCATTCTGAATTGGCCATTATTCAATCACATTTATTCCTGGGATGGCTTTTTGAGTAATTATTTATGGCGAGTTACCATGATTAATAGATGATTGTAGTAGAAAACAGGATACATGTTAAAAATGAGTACAGGGAAAAATTTGAAAAATTATTTGCGGAAAGGAAAAGCCATCTTGAACAGACACCAGGATTTGTCAGAAATGAAGTACTTAGGCCTGTAAAAGGGGATGAGTATGTAGTTATGACACACTGGGAATCAATGGAACGCTTCCAGAACTGGATGAACAGCGATGCGTTTAAAAAGCTCATTCAGGAGACACGCTTCCCACGGAGGCCTTCGCAGGAGAAAACGTAATAGCAATTCATGAGGTCATTCTTTCCTCATAATTTAAAAAAGGGAAAATGAACATTTCATTTTGGCGTATCTTTAAAACACTGGACAAATTCAGTTTATTTGATTGATGATAAGTGAGCTAGGCATTCTCAATTTTTGAAGTCAATCATTAAAGTAAAAAATTCAGGAATGATTTGGAAAGATGATCCCTTACTTAGATAAGTAATGGAAAAAGAAGCATAAATACTGCTTTCATCTCATTTCCTTCAGGACTTCCCTTGCTTTGCCAACGAATTCCTTTACGTCCTCTTCAGAGAGGATTAGTGCAGGCCTCAGTCTTATTGTCAGCTCTCCTGCTTTGAGAAGCAAAACCCCTTTGGAGAACATCCTGTCGAAGAATTCATCCCTGTGTTTCTCGCTCTTGAGGTCAAAAGCATCCATAAGCCCTCTACCTCTTGGGTTTGAAACCATATCTGGGAACTCACTACTGAGGTTAATGAGTTCATCCACCAGTACCTTGCCGACCTTTTCAGCATTTTTAATCAGAGACTCTTCCTTGACTATTTCAATAAATTTCTTTGATCTGACCATGTCAACCAGGTTGCCTCCCCAGGTTGAATTTATTCTGCTTGAAACCTTGAATACATTATCCTTGACTTCATCTATCTTGCTTCCAACCATTATGCCGCAAACCTGTGATTTCTTTCCAAA
>JAJZZZ010000148.1 GCA_021797265.1 Thermoplasmata archaeon | reverse complement strand
TCCCAAGGAGGATGACAGATGGTGGTGTGCTGCAGATATCGGATGGGTTACCGGCCACAGCTACATAGTGTTTGCCCCGCTTTTCCTTGGCCTGACATCCATAATGTTCGAGGGTGCCATAACATATCCGGCTCCCGACAGGATATGGGAGATCATAGAGAGATACCGTGTGAACCTCCTTTACACATCTCCAACTGCCATAAGAACTCTGATGAGATTCGGGGAGAAATACCCTGCAATGCATGACCTATCGTCACTGAGGGTTCTGGGCACGGTGGGAGAGCCAATCAACCCTGCAGCGTGGAAATGGTATTATGAACACATAGGTCACTCAAACTCGCCCATAATCGACACATACTGGCAGACTGAGACCGGAGGTTTCATGATTGCGCCAGCTCTTGGTCTGGGCCTCCCTCCACTTAAGCCAGGGTCAGCGACATTCCCCATGCCTGGAGTCGAACCGGTGATACTGGACGATAAGGGAAATGAGCTCAAGGAAGAACAGAAGGGATACATTGCCTATAAGAAACCGTGGCCTGGCATGTTTCTCACGCTGAACAACGATCCGGAACGTTACAAGAAAGTGTACTTTGAAAAGTATCCCGGTTTATATTTCTGCGGAGACTATGCAATAAAGGATAAAGATGGGTACTTCTGGCTCCTTGGCAGATCCGATGAGGTTCTGAACGTGTCGGGGCACAGGCTGGGAACCATAGAGGTTGAAGACGCTCTCATAAGTTCCAAGGAGGTTGCTGAAAGCGCAGTATTCGGAAAGCCTGACAACGTTAAGGGTGAGGTAATAGTAGCATTCGTTGTGCTGAAGGATCAGTATCAGGATGACGGTGAAATAGTCCAGAAACTCAGGAAGCGAATACGGGAGGATCTTGGCCCAATATATGTTCCCGAGGAAATTCATATTGTGAAGTCTCTTCCCAAAACAAGAAGCGGAAAAATTATGCGGCGTGTGGTGAAGGCCGTAGCACTGAATCAGCTTCCCGGAGACATAAGCACCCTTGAGAATTCAGCATCCGTGGATGAAATAAAGGCTGCAATAGAAGTATTTTCAAGCGAGACAGGCAGCCCATAAAACCCATTTTTTTTCATTAATTTCCCAGATACTTTTGCACCAAAACCAATATGCTATTGTAAGGGTTTAGAGATTTATGGAGAAGGAGAGATTCATAGTTATTGGCGGGGACGCCGCAGGCATGAGCGCTGCATCAAGGATCAGGAAGAGGAGGCCAGAATCCGAGGTGGTTGTTTATGAAGCCGGCCAGTATGTGTCATATTCAGCCTGTGGAATGCCCTTTCACATCGGAGGAGTTGTGAAGGATTTCAACAGCCTTGTGCACTATCCGGTGGAAAAATTCCGCAAGGAAAGAAACATTGATGTGAGGCTTGGTGTTCGTGTAACTGCCATAGACAGAAAGAACAGGGAAATAACTTTCACATCACAGGGCACAACAGGGAAGGATAATTATGACCGTCTTGTAATTGCCACCGGCGCCAGTGCTAAAGTTCCGGAGAATCTTCATGGGAAACCACATGTATATACACTGAGAACGCTGAATGATCTTCAGGGATTCGAATCCGCCCTTGACAGAGTGCATGACGTGACAATTGTTGGTGCGGGCTACATTGGACTTGAGCTTGCAGAATCCATGAGAAGCAGGGGGAAGACTGTGAGAATTATACAGCACTCTGACAGAATCCTCAGGGGTTTCGACAAACAGCTCTCCGGTGCAATAATGGACGAGGTTCTTGCAAATGATGTACAGATGCTGATGAGCACAGAAATCACTCAGGTGGAGCAATCCGGTGACAGCCTGAGAATTGGCCTGGGCAATGGACAATCATTCAATACTGATATGATTGTGGTAGCGACTGGAGTCAGGCCAAACAGTGATATGGCAAGGGATGCAGGGCTTGAAATTGGTGTTTCCGGCACCATCAGGGTGAATGAATACATGGAAACCAGCGATCCCCTGATCTTCGCCGCAGGAGATGTTGCCAGCTCCTTTAACATGATAACAGGGAAGGAGGCGTATATGCCCCTGGCGACAGGTTCAAACAAATCAGGGAGAATCGCCGGGGAAAACGCGGCCGGAGGCCGATCAAAGTTCGCCGGAATAGCTGGTACTGAGGTCGTGAAGGTATTCTCCCTTGAGGTGGGGAAGACCGGCCTGGATCATGATGCAGCAGTATCTGAAGGATATGATGCCGTATCCTCAACAATAACGTCAACATCCCGATCCTCATATTATCCAGGATCGTCGCCGCTCACCATTAAGATGACAGCAGACAGGAAGAGCAGGAGGGTTCTGGGGGCTGAGATCATTGGGCACGAGGGTGTGGCAAAGAGAATTGATGTGGTTGCAACCGCAATCTATTCAAAGCTCACTGTTGATGACATGCTTGGAGTGGACTACTCCTATTCCCCACCATTTGCGCCTACGTGGGAGCCCATCCTTGTGGCAGCAGACGTTCTTTCAGGGAAGCTTGAATAGGCGGGAGGCTGCTTCTCGCTTCCCATCTGGAGATGAAGGATTCATAACCTGTAAAACCGTAAAATTTTTTTTGATCAGAAGCCATAAACGGTCCCACAATACAATGATGTGAAATTAAGCAGCTTCATAATCAGGCACAGGAAAACCATGGTAATCCTCTGGGCAGTCATCATTCTGGCCTCAACCCCTGCACTCCTGGGATATTCTCACTACATCACATATTCCAGTTCTGGCGCAGTCAATCCCAACAGCGAATCTCAGATAGCCTCTCAAATACTTGAAAAATCCCACACAACAAATTCCTCCCTTGTAATTCTCGTGCTGCAGAATCCATTCCTGAAC
>JAJZZZ010000026.1 GCA_021797265.1 Thermoplasmata archaeon | reverse complement strand
TGGGGCTGACCGGGTTCGAACCGATGACCACCTGGTTATGAGCCAGGCGCTCTACCTAGCTAAGCTACAGCCCCTTTCATCCGGTAGGGATAAAGTGATTGACAGAAAGTTGATAAGGATTTCCCTGAAAACATTCAGCATCCTTTTTGTATATTCATCACAGCAAAATGAATGGACATGCAAGCCAGAAGGGATATTAATTCGTTTCAGGTGTAAATATCATAAACCTCATTGTCGATGAAATCTATTCTCTGAGGTAATTCAGGTCCTCGCTGTTCATATCTATACCCACTGTGTCAACCAGTTCATCTATGTGCTCAGGCGAGGATGCCTTCGGGATGGGTATGGCATCCTCCATCACAAGTCTGAGTCCTATCTGTAGCTCTGATTTCCCGTATTTCTCAGCCATTTCCTCTATCCTCTGCGATCTTGCGTAGGCACCCCTGGAAAGGGGTGTGTAAGCTATCACTGTTATCCCGTGCTTTTTACAGAATTCCAGGAGACCTCTGACCTCCTTCCTGTTTCCGTAATTATATTCAATCTCATTGGCGGCGATCTGCCCCTTTCCTGCAAACGCCATTGCATCCTCAAGGAGGTTTTCATCGAAATTGCTCACCCCCAGGTGTCTTATTTTGCCCTGGTCCCTCAGTTCCACAAGAGCGCTGATAGATTCGTCCAGTGGTACTTCGGTGCTTGGCCAGTGAATCAGGTACAGGTCCAGATAATCAACATTGAGCCTTTTCAGGCTTCCTTCCAGAGATTTCCGTAAATCACGCCGCCCAAGGTGTGTGGGCCATACCTTGGATATTATGAAAACATCCTTCCTGTCCACTGATGAAACAGCTTTTCCCACGATTTCCTCCGTGTGACCTGATGCGTACATTTCAGCAGTGTCTATGACATTGATACCCTTGGAGAGGGCATACCGGATGGCAGAAACATACTTCTCATCCGAACCTGAAGCTCTTGACTGGAAGCCCCCCATGCCATATGTACCCAAGCCTACTGGAAAAACCCGTCTGTCGCCTATCCTGTCAATCATGATTGTGAATTGGTGCTTAGTACTTAATCCTGGTCAACTTGATCAATGCATGTTAAAATCAATTGAACTCCAATATACCGGCAATTTCATCAACCCGAAATTTCACTGTCCGACCCGGTACCTAGAAGCTAAACTCTATTGTAGTGAGTGATGCAGCCCCAAATTCCATCTCGCTTGCAACCACGTTGCCCCTACTGTTGTTTCCCATTGCTCCTGCAAGTATCCTGAACGGTAGGTCGCCTCCTTCCGGTGAAGCTGATCTTGCCATGTCCCTGGGCATGTGCCAGATCTGCTCCCATCTCCCGTTGATCATGTGGCCAGTTGTCTCCTTGAGATACTTCAAGGCGTTTTCGGGAACATGATCGCTGCCCTTCGCCCAGAGGTCAAGCCTGTGAATTATTGAGCCGGTGACAAGCAGCATGGTTTCCTGCCCCTCGGAAGCATTCCTTATTGCCCTTCCCAGGGTTTCATGTTTCTCGGGCCCCAGAGAAGGCGATATTGAAACCGGGACAACCGGGATATCAGCATCGGGAAAGATTCTGTATAATGGAGACCATGCCCCATGATCCAGCCCCCAATCTGGAACACTGCCCATCGATATACCAAGAGACTTCCCGGCTGTTATGAGCGACCTCCCAAGTTCCGGATTGCCAGGCGGCGCGTATTTCTTTTCATAAAATTCACGGGGAAAACCTGAAAAATCGAAGATCTGCTTAAGAGGATCCTCCAGCACAACTCCTATGGCACCTGAAGTCACAAAATGAGGCGAAACAACTATCACCGTCTTTACCGTGCTCCGGTATTTCCTTCCTATTTCCTCGAGCGCCTTCTCGGTGGCGGCGTGGCTCACTCCCAGATCGCCTATGAGGGATGGTGTGTTTGGCGCATATATTACTGCATTTAATCCCATTGCCTATACTCCCGAGACATGATGATCATTGATCTTCGCCTTATCAAATTTTATGGTCCTTGTGAATAATGTGAAATCAGGCTGTCCTGTAAAGATACAGCCCGTTTTCCTCTTTCCGTTCCAGGATTCCCTCGGCTTCCATGTGCATCAAATGTGATATTGCCTCGCCAATTGCAAAATTCATCTCCATGAGGTTCATGCTAACGAGATTGCGTTCTTTGCTCCACTTCATTGATTCTGCCACCTCGTATGCCGTCATCCACTTGCCGGCAATTCCTGCGATCTCTCTCATCCTTTCCTTGTGATGGGCAATGAGCTGATCTATCCTGTTGTTTGCGTTCTCAAATGGAGACCGGTGCCCCGGATACACCATTTTCGCACCCAGAGTCCTTGTGCGCTTGAGGCTCTCAAGATAGAACCCCAGCATATCGGTGCTGTCGTCGTAAAAACTGATGTTTGGCGTTATGCCAGGGAGGATGTGGTCCCCGGAAAAAAGGCAGCTGCATTCAGCTATGTACAGGGAAAATGATCCGGGAGAATGCCCTGGATTGAAAAGAGCCCTGACTCCGGGAATTATCTCCTCGTTGCCCTTCAGGTGTATGTCGAATTCAATCCGGAGGTATGTATCAAGATGATCAAGAACAAAGTGCCGCTGAATCATCTGATCGGTGATTGCACTGGGAGTGCCGTTCATCCTCATTATCTCCAGCAGAGAATCCCTGAAATCCTCCGGGCTCTCCTTTATGGCATTTACGCGCTTGATGTCCTCTTCCCCCATTGCAACAGGTATACCGTACTCCTGCTGCATCCTGTGGGCAGATCCGATATGATCTATGTGCATGTGCGTGAGAAAAATGTAGTCAACGTTCTCCAATGACAGCCCCTGGGCCAGGAGTTCATTGTAGGATTCATCAGACATTCCGGTATCCACAATGATTCTCTTCCTCCCTGTAATCTCATAAACATTGGCTGTCTTCAACGCCCTGATGGCTATTGGGACTTCATGCCGATCTATTTTGAACATTTAATCCACGAGGTATCTCAGCATTTTCCTTGAAATTTTTCCTTGGCCAGAAACATCACGTCATTCATTACGGCCGCAGCAGTTTCCCCGGGACCGTCATTGACGCTGTGAATCCTGAGCCTGCCGTTCCTTGAAGTGTTGACCTCGTATCCAAGGGACATCTCACCAAGTGAAAGAAGATAATCGCCATCATCCAGGTCACGAAGGCCGCTGAATGCATGAACTTCGTTTCCGGATCTGGTGATTTCCGTGATGAGCCTGTACCTATCCATCCCGTTCACGTCCGTGCTCTCTGAAACACCGGATGTTTTGATATCCTTCAGCGTCATGTTTTCCCCGAACAGGGCATTGGCCAGAATGACAGTCTTCCTGGCTCCGTCCAGGCCGTCAGTGTCATCCCTGAAATTTGTTTCGGCAATTCCCCTTTTCTGGGCCTCGGCAACGGCATCCATGAAAGTTTTCCCTTCCCGCATCTGTTTCAATACAAAATTGGCGGTCAGGCTGACAATCCCCTTGAATTCGCCCACAGTGGATGGACCACAGGAGCGGCCCAGTAGACTGAACAACGGCACTCCGCCTGCCACAGTGGCTTCGTAGAGTACTGTTCTCCTGCCTGTTGAAGCATTATCCATTATCTCCTTCCAGTGGTTTGCCAGGGGCGACTTGTTTGCCGTCACTATGTCCATGCCGTTTTTCATGGCAGACAGATACATCTGCAGTTCCCTGGATCCATCCCTGGATGCCGAGGACATGTCCACAAGAATTCCGCCTTCATTCTCAGTCATCTCCATGGATGTTGCCTCCCTTCCAAGAGACAGGATATTGCCGGAAAGCTTTGCCTTCAGAAGATCAGCAGGAGCCACAGGCTTGCCGAAGATGACCGAGCCTGTCCGGTCAGATGCACCTCCAACGACTAAGTCCATCCCCGTTCTTTCTGAGATCAGCCTGCCTTCATCTGCCAGTATGGAGAGGAAATTCCTTCCCACGCTTCCTATACCCAGGATATATACGGAAACACTATTTCTCTGCATCTTCCTCAGCTTCCTCGCCCGGTTCTATCCTTGAAACCTCAATGACCTTATCATCGTCCGATGTGTCTATGAGTTTCACTCCCGAAGTTACCCTTGCCTGGCTCTTTATTCCACTCACCTTCAGCCGGATTGTCTTCTCATTTCTTGTGATTATCATTATCTCGTCGTCGGGCTTCACGGGGATTGCCTTGACCAGGTTACCTGTCCTTTCTGATTTCTTGAACACGAGAATTCCGGAGGAACCCCTGTGATGAACGGAAAACTCGGTGATTGGCGTGCGCTTCCCTATGCCGTTCTCAGAAACAGTGAGGACTTCCTCGTCATCCTGTGCAATGAATCCCGTGATGATGTATTCACCTTTCTTCAGCCTCATGGCCCTGACTCCCCTGGATGTGCGGCCGGTGGGCCTGACCTCTGATGTCACGAATACAGATGCCTTTCCAGAGTTTGATATTGCCACTATGTTGCCTTCCTTGGAAATTGCCTCAACTGAAACAACCTCGTCATCGTCCTCCAGCGCTATGATCCTGATGCCAGAGGAGCGCATATCCAGTATTGCCTCTGCAGGGGTCCTCTTTATGAAGCCGTTCCTGGTCAGGATCACAAGATGAGATTCCCTTGATTCCGGTGCCTTCATGATCTGCTCCACCACTTCTCCTTCCTGCAGTGGAACATATGAGGCGGCTGTAACCCCCACGGATTTCCTGGATTTCTTCTCAATTTCATAAGCCAGGGTCCTGAGGACTCTTCCGGTATTCGTGAACATGAATATGCTGTCATGTGAGCTGCAGGAGAGAATGGTCTTTACGGAATCCTCCTTCCTTGTTGAGGTTATTATGCCCTTCCCGCCTCTTCTCTGTGCCCTGTACTCCTCAAGTGATACCCTCTTCAGGAGGCTGCCCTCACTAAGTATGACAACATCGTCCTCTTCCGGGACCAGGTCGGCTATGGTCCTGGCCTTGATCTCCCTGAATGATATCTTGGTCCTTCTCTTGTCCCCGTATTTCTTGGAAAGCTCCTTGAGTTCTTCCTTTATTATGCTGCGCCTCAGGTCTTCGCTTGCCAGAATTTTCTCCAGTGCAAGGATCTTTTCCCTGACATCCTTCAGTTCCTCCTCGACCTTGCTGATTTCCAGTGCTGTAAGCCTCTGCAGCCTGAGTTCAAGAATGGAGTTGGCCTGAACGTCGTCGATTTCAAGTTTCGACATCAGGTCCGCCCTTGCCGTGGGAACGTCCTTGGCACCACGTATTATTGATATGACGTCCTCTATGCTTTCCAAAGCCTTTGTGAGCGCCAGCAGGATGTGCTCCCTTTCCCTCATCTTGCCCAGGTCAAAGCTGGACCTCTTGACTATGACCTCAAGCCTGTGCATTATGTAATTGTCCACCAATCCCTTGAGATTAAGTGTTCTTGGCTGGTTGTTCACAAGGACCAGGTTGATGATTCCTATGGATGATTCAAGTTCTGTGTGCTCATAAAGCTGGTTGAGGATGAGGTTTCGCATATCGTCGTCCCTGACCTTTATTACAACGCGCATGCCTGTTCTGTCGCTTTCATCCCTTATGTCCGTAATTCCCTTCAGAATCTCATTCTTCACCTGTTCTGCAACATTCTGTATGAAGACTGCCTTGTTGACCCCGTATGGAAGGCTCTTGATGACAATGTGCTTGGGCTCAGACAGGTCGACCTCGCCCTGGCTGACCACCTTTCCACGGCCGGTCAGGTAAGCATCCATGAGCTCCTGGGAATAGAATGATATGCCGCCACCTGGGAAATCTGGCCCCTTTATGTATTTCAAAAGCTCCTTCACTTCATAGTCCCTGTGGTCAAGAGCATATGTGATTGCGTTGCACACTTCGGTGAGATTATGCGGCACCATGTTGGTTGCCATCCCCACCGCTATGCCCGAAGACCCGTTGATGAGAAGGTTCGGAACCTTTGTGGGAAAATATTCCGGCTCTTCCAGGGACCCATCGAAGTTCAGCCTGAATGGAACAGTGTTCTTCTCAATATCCCTGACCATTTCCTCTGATAGCTCTGTAAGCCTTGCTTCTGTGTACCTCATTGCAGCAGGGGCATCACCGTCTATGGAGCCGAAATTCCCCTGCCCATCCACCAGAAGGTACCGCATTGAGAAATCCTGGGCCATTCTGGCCAGGGCCTCATATATGGCCATATCTCCATGTGGGTGGTACTTACCCATGGTCTCGCCAACGATTCTGGCGCACTTCTTGTATGGTTTGTCATGGTTAACGTTCAACTCGCTCATTGAGTAAAGAATCCTTCTCTGAACGGGCTTAAGCCCATCCCTCACCTCAGGAATTGCCCTGCTGACTATGACGCTCATTGCGTATTCAAGGTATGATGTTTTAATCTCATTCTCAATTGGTCTTTTTTCCAAGTTTATCCCTCACAGATCTATATTTGTAACATATCTGGCATTCTCTTCAATGAACTTTCTCCTTGGCTCCACCTTGTCGCCCATGAGGATGGAGAAAAGCCTGTCTGCGGCAGCCGCGTCCTCTATGGTGACCTCGACCAGCTTTCTTGTCTCAGGCTTCATTGTTGTTTCCCAGAGCTGCGCCGGATTCATCTCCCCCAGTCCCTTGAACCTCTGTGTGACGGCATTCTGGCCCATTTTCTCGGAAACCCTGTCCTTGTCATTCTCCGAGTACACGTATGCAACCTTGTCACCCTTCTGCACCCTGTATAGTGGTGGCTGGGCAAAGAAGATCTTGCCGTTTGTGACTAGCTCCCTGGCATACCTGTAGAAGAATGTGAGAAGCAGTGTGCGTATATGGGCTCCGTCGACATCGGCATCTGTCATTATGATTATCTTACCATACCTGAGCTTGTTTATGTCAAGATCGTCCTTTATGTTGGTTCCCAGGGCGGTGATGAGATCCCTGATGACCTGGTTGCCCAGGGTCTTGACATCGTTGGATTTCTCAACGTTGAGTATCTTTCCACGCAGCGGCAGGATTGCCTGGAATTCCCTGTTTCTTGCCTGTTTTGCCGATCCCCCTGCAGAATCACCCTCAACGATGTACAGTTCCGTCTTTTCCGGATCAGAGGAAGAACAGTCAGCAAGCTTCCCTGGCAGGCCGCCTCCCTCAAGGGCTGACTTCCTGCGCACAAGCTCCCGGGCTTTCCTTGATGCTTCCCTGGCAGCGGCCGCTGCAAGGGTTCTCTTGATTATCACGTCTGCTATGTTGGGATAGGATTCAAAGTATTCCTTGAGATAGCCCTCGGTTGCAGACTGGACTATGCCTCGCGCCTCACTGTTTCCCAGCTTTGATTTTGTCTGGCCCTCGAACTGCGGTTCAGGAATCTTGAGATGCAGCACTGCAACAATGCCCTCCCTGACGTCGTCGCCTGTAATTGATTCCACGCCCTTTATCATGTTTTTGTTCTTGGCATAGTCCTGTATCACACGGGACAGCCCGGCCCTGAAACCTGCAACGTGAGTTCCGCCTTCAACTGTGTTTATGTTGTTGACAAAGCTTTCCAGTGTTTCAGATACTCCGGTAGTATACTGGAATGCAAACTCCACAACGAAATTCTCTCCTTCTGTCCTGTTGTATATTGGATCCCTGTGCACTGCATTGTATCCCTCGCCAAGGTATCTCACAAATTCCGAAAGCCCCCCATCGAAGTGCAGTACATCCTTGCTGCCAGTCCTGAGGTCGTCAAGGGTGATTGTGATTGCTGGATTCAGGAAAGCCAGGTCCCTTACCCGCTCAAGTATGGTGCTGTATGAGAATTCAGTGGTCTCGAAAATCTCCGGATCAGGATAGAAGAATATTATGGTGCCATGTTCCCTGTTAAGGTGCAGGGTCACACCCTTAAGTTCCTCCGGCGGACTGCTGAGAAATTCCGATAGTTCCACGGACTTGAGTTTGCCTTCCGGGACACCACGGATGAAAGTTTCCCAGTATATCTTGCCGTCCCTCTTCACAACAGCCACGAGCTTAGATGAGAGGGCGTTGACCACGTGGACCCCCACGCCGTGTAGTCCACCGGTTATCTTGTATACTTTCTTGTCAAACTTGGCTCCACTGTGGAGCTCGGTGAGGACTATCTCGAGGCCTGGCCTGCCGTATTTGGGATGAATGTCAACAGGGATGCCACGTCCGTCATCCTCCACCATTATTGAGTTGTCAGTATTTATGGAGACATATATGGACTTTGCAAAACCAGCTATTGCTTCATCCACTCCGTTATCCACAACTTCGTAAACTAGATGGTGTAGCCCTCTTTCATCGGTTGACCCGATATACATCCCAGGGACTTTTCTGACTGCCTTAAGTCCCTCAAGAATCTGTATCTGAGAAGAATCATAATTTTCCATAACATACATTCCTTTGACGGTACAATGTCAAATTATCCCTATTCCATTGCATATAAGAATTTATTGACTGCAACCATGCGCAGATGATCAATTTTCCTTACGTACAACGACCCTGATGTCCTGATCTTCCTCCACTATGCTTACGATCCTCAGCTTTGTTGTCCTTGCAAGCCCATCGTATGTATTGCGGTCATATCCGAATTTGTCCCGGGAAAGCATTATCTCAGCATCCTGCCCCGGATCGAGCTGGATGGAGAGTCCTTTCATGACACTCTTGAGGTAGTTGAAAGGATCACCCCCGCAGGTTATGTTTCTGTGATCTTCCTTCAGCATGATTATGGTATATTGAATTCCAGCTAATAAATGGTATCAGGGATGTTGGCGGATCTGTTCTAATCTCTCCTTATCATCAGGTAGTCGTCCAGTATCCTCTTGATTTCCCTCATTTCACTTCCGGGTATCATTATGCCCTTTATCCTTGCTTCCCCAAGAATGCCGCTGATGGCTATTGCGTTTGTATGCGCTGCCATGTAAAGCTCATAATTGCTGTAGTTCATGCTGGCGATTTTTGTTTCAAGTTCAGTTTTTTCCACCAGGAGCTTTCTCTGTACTTGCAGGGTCATTCTTATTTTTTCAAGAATCCCAGTGTAATTTCCAGAATTATTCAGTACCTCCTCAGTCTCTGAATCCGTCAGGTTGATTTCCCTGCAGAGTCTGCGTAAGTCCTGTTCATCACTCAGAAACAAGCTGGCGCAGCCTCCGCTCAAGGCGATCTTCTACAGCAATGTCTTCCCGAATCTCTGTTACCCGAACCTGAAGAGATAACAGTTCTGCCCGCAGCATCTCGATGTCCTCAACGAGATTCTCATTCCTCAGGGTGAGATACCTAAATTCCGACATGAGTTTCCTTTCAATATCCGATACCGGATGATCGTCTCCATTCATGTCTTTAGAAGCCTCAGTAAATATTTAAGGTTGGTGAGAATAAGGCGAAAATGACAAGATATATATTCAAATGCGCCGATGCAGGTTATCAGTGCAGTTATGAAGTGGAGGGCAATTCCCACGAAGAAATCATTCCAAAGATCAGAATCCATGCCAGATATGCACACAACCTCTTTGAAATAAACGATGACCAGATGAAGAAGTTCCAGGATGCTATTAAGGAGAAAAAATCCTGAAGATTTTCATATGTTTACAAGAATACCGACGGTCCTGAGAAGCCAGGAGATAATAGACAAGTCTTTCCTGCGGGCTTCCAAGATAACAGAGCCATACCATCCCAAAATAGAGGACAAGATACGCAAGGAGATAATGGACCGTGTGTCCACCATAGAAAGCACTACGTGCTCACACCTGACAAAGCTGGTGAAGAAATTCCCAACAATTGAGCTGATTCATCCTTTCTACCGGGACATGATTGACCTGATGTTTGACATTGATCACTACAAGGTGAGCCTCAGCAAGGTACAGTGGGCATCTGAGAGGATCACAGATCTCAGCACAGACGTCATCAGGAGGCTGCGATCCGGAAAAAAGGTTGAGGATCTTAACCGCATGATGAGAGAATATTATGGAAGGTTCTCATCCATAATGCTGAGCATAGACAAGGACCTGTCTTTCCTGGGAAGCTGCAGGGACTGGATAAGACAGATTCCTGACATAAATCCTGACCTACCCACCTTCCTGGTTGCAGGGATGCCAAACGTTGGAAAGAGCTCCCTGCTTTCCGCGCTCACAGGAACAAGTCCGAAGGTTGCACCGTACCCATTCACCACACAGAGCATATTCATAGGCTATACCACCATAGGCGGAAAAAAAGTCCAGATCATTGATACTCCCGGAATTCTTGACCGCCCAATGGCCAAGAGGAATGAGATGGAACTGAAATCCATCCTCTCCCTGAAGGACATCCGCGGCACAGTACTGTTCCTCCTTGATCCTACCGGACATTCCAGCTACTCCCTTGAACAGCAGGAGAAGCTTTATCAGGAAATCCGTAAATCGCTGCTTTCGCCAATAATACGAGTCCAGGCGAAGTGCGATCTCACTGATGCCAGGGTGGAGGAAATAGCCATATCTGCATCAACCGGAACTGGAATGGGCAGGCTGAGGGAAGAGATGGAAAAATACGTAAAATAGGTGATTCTCCTGAATCTGGAAGAGGAAATCAGAAAACAGGCAATAAGGAATGCCTTTCAGCATGAAGGGAAGGCCAACGCCGGCTCAGTCATAAGCAAGATCCTTGGGGAATTCCCGGAATACCGAAAAAATGCCGGAGAACTGGCAAGGCTTGTCAATGCGGAACTGGAGAAAATCAACGGCATGTCTCCGGAAGAGATAGCGGCAATAGTGCACAGGGAATTTCCGGAGTTTGAAGTCAGGGAGAAGAAAGTACAGGTTCACAGCCTCCCGGAACTGAGGAATGTGAACGGGCCTGTTGTCATGAGAATGGCTCCTTCCCCATCAGGACCACTGCATATCGGCCACTCCAGGATGGCCATTCTCAATGACGAGTACGTCAAGAGATATGGGGGGAAACTCATACTGAGAATTGAGGACACAAACCCTGCCAACATAGATCCAATAGCTTATGAACAGATTCCAAGGGACCTTGAATGGCTTGGGGTCACCGTGCACCAGATCGCAATCCAGTCGGATCGGATGGAATTGTATTATGAACAGGCACGATCCCTCATTGCTGCGGGCCATGCCTATGTTTGCTCATGCGTTCCGGAGGACTTCAAGCGCAAGCTTTCTGCTTCCATTGCGTGTCCCCACAGGGAAACAACTCCGGACGAGAACCTTGAAGGATTCCAGAAGATGGTTGACGGAACCTTTTCCCAGGGAGAAGCTGTCCTTATTATAAAGACGGATCTGAGCCACCCCAATCCCTCTGTCAGGGACTGGATTGCCTTCAGGATCAGCGATGCTGTTCACCCCAGGCATGGAAGGGAATACCACGCCTACCCCATGATGAACTTCAGCGTGGCCGTGGATGACCATCTTCTTGGGTTGACCCACGTTATACGTGGCAAGGATCATATCAATAATACAGAGAAACAGAAATACATATTCAGCTATAACAACTGGAAACTCCCTGAATACTACCATTACGGCCTTGTGGACTTTCCAGGGGTGATTCTCAAGACCTCCATTATAAAAAAGGGTCTTGCAGAGGGTAAATATTCGGGTTGGGACGACATCAGGCTGGGAACACTCCTTGCCTTCAAGAAGAGGGGATTTACACCTGAAACATTCAGGAAATACTGGATCCAGTCGGGGATGAGGGAGATTGATTCAGAATTCTCCGTGGAAATATTCAATTCCATAAACAAGGATCTAATTGATTCAAGGACACCGCGCTACTTCTATGTCCCGAACCCTGTCCGGATCAAAATTAATGGTGGCATGCAGCTTTCCGGCAAAGCGCCGTACCATCCATCCTACCCGGATATGGGGTACCGCATGTATTCCCTGGGGGATGATCCCTCACTGTTCGTGCCTGCCGCTGATTGGAATTCGCTGCCGGACGGCACGGAGTTAAGACTGAAGGACCTGTGCAACGTGAAGAAGTCCGGTTCTTCCGCCGAATTTGCAGGGACTGCCATGAAAGACAGAAAGGCAAGGATAATCCAGTGGGTTCCAGAAAACGCCAGAGCCTTCACCGTACATAAGCCAGATGGGACTCAGGACAGGGGGCTCATAGAGCCACTTGCCGAAAAATACAGGGGAGTGGCTCAGCTGGAAAGGTACGGATACGTGAACATTGCATCTGAGCAGACAGGATTCTTCACCCATCCATAATACTAAAAAATCATTCCTGAGGTATCTTCAGGAATGCAGGGAATTTTCTAAGCAGAACGATCTGGCCTATGGCCTTGATCCACCTGAATGGTATGCTTATGGCGGAACTCATTTCCACAAGCTCAGAATTTGGATGATCTATATACAGACCATAAATTTCCTGGGTTTCAATGTCCAAAATTATATCCGTGACCGTACCGACCAGAACACCTCTATCGGTGTATACAGGCATGTCACGAAGTTCTGTAACCTCTGTTAGCATTCAGTCGACTAAAGATAAAATGGATATAAATTTTCGCCGGATTCACTTTTTGCAGGACTCAGCAAAATTTTTCATGAGTTCCTTTCCAAACTGTGTATTATCCACTTCGGGATGGAATTGAACACCGTATATGGGCCTGTTTTTATGCTCAAATGCCTGGATGCTGCATGTCTTTGACGATGCCAGGACTTCGAAATCCCTGGTAAGGCTCTTGACCTCATCATTATGATTTTCCCAGGCGGTTATCCGTTCCGGGATTCCAGCAAAAATGCGGTCAGCCCTGCTGAATACAACCTCAGTCCTGCCGAATTCTGGATGCACTCCTGGCCCCACTTCACCTCCGAAATGCAGAGCGATGAACTGGGCTCCTACACAGATGCCAAGGATTGGGTATGAATGATCATCGATGAATTTCCCCACATTTCCAAGTTTGTCCAGCTCAGAGACTATGCTGGGCGCTCCGCCGGAAAGAACCAATCCATCAATTTCATCAAGTTCGTGTGAATTTACAGTGTTGGGAACGATCCTGCTTTCCACACCCAGATCTCTGAGAACGCGGTATTCACGGTGGGTCCACTGCCCACCGTTATCCACAACGAATATCTTCATCCGAGATTATTCCATTCCAGGTATTCCCAGGGATTTGCTGATCTCCTTGTACCTGTTCCTGATTGTTACCTCGGTAACACCGGAAACACGTGCAATTTCCTTCTGGGTTCTTGGTTTGCCCACCATGACGGATGCTATGTATATGGAGGCTGCTGCCACACCGGTTGGTCCTTTCCCGGAGGAAATTCCAAGTTCGATTGATCTCCTTACTATGTCCTCGCTCACTATGATTGCCTGCTTGTCCAGGTCCAGTTTGCTGCAGAACTGTGCAACGTATGAGTAAGGCGTTGTGGGCTTAAGATTCAGGCTTAGCTCCTTGGCCAGATGCCGATAAGCTTTCCCTATTTTCTTCTTGTTTACCTCTGATGCCTTTGATATCTCATCAAGGGTTCTTGGAAGGTTAACCATTCTGCACGCTGCATAAATGGATGCGCATACGATGCTCTCTATGCTTCTTCCCCTGATCAGGTTCTTTTCCACAGCCCTTCTGTATATGAGAGCCGCGGTTTCCTTGATGTCTTTTGGAATCCCCAGTTTGGCACCATTGTCATTTAGCATCTGAAGTGCCAGAGACAGGTTCCTTTCGGCAGCGTTGCTTACTCTTATCCTCTGGTGCCACTTTCTGACCCGATATATCTGTGCGCGATTTTTGTGCGGAATCCGCTTACCATAATAGTCCTTGTTGGACCATGATATCTCAGTTGCCAGCCCTTTGTCGTGGCTCAAAAAAGTCATGGGCGATCCAGTTCTTGCCCTTCTGTCATCCTGTTCAGAATCAAATGCTCGCCATTCCGGTCCTTGATCAATAAAAGAGTCCTCAATGACCATTCCACAATCGCTGCAAATAAGCTCTCCCCGCTCGTAGTCCCTAATAAGATGCTCGGAACCGCATTCCTGGCATTTTTTGGTTACTTCCTGATCTATGT
>JAJZZZ010000147.1 GCA_021797265.1 Thermoplasmata archaeon | reverse complement strand
GGAAACTGATCCCATGGAGAAACGTTTAGTCTACATGGGAATGCTTCTCCTTGTCACTTTCTTCTGGGGTGTTACCTTTCCTGTGGTCAAATTTGCCCTCCAGTACTCCTCGCCGGACACTTTTCTTTCCCTGAGATTCCTCATTGCATCGGCTGTTATGGGGCTTTTTCTTAGAAGAGGAAGGAAAAATCTGAGCCGCAATACCATAATGCATGGACTGATTGCAGGCTTCCTTTTATTCCTGGGATATTACTTCCAGACTGTTGGTCTGGATTATACATCAGCAGCTGCCTCCGGAGTCATAACCGGAGTGTACGTGATAATCCTGCCAGTTCTTTCCTACGTATATCTGAGAAGCCGCATATCCAGGGTAGATCTGCTTGCATCTGTCATTGCATTTTCCGGCCTTATTCTGATGTCTATTTCATCCGGAACACATGGAACAACTCTCTTCGGAAACGTTCTTACACTGGTATGTGGTGTTGCCTACGCCATACAGATCGTCTATGTATCAAAACATTCGAGCCGTCTGGACTCCTCAGCATTCACTTTTTATCAACTTGCCTTTGTAACAGTTTTTTCGGCCCTGACCATACCGTTATCCCCGGGCGGTTTGGGCTCAATTAACACTGATGTTGCACTGGCAGCCCTTTTTACTGCTCTGGTTGGAAGCGTTTTCGGCTATTATGTAAGCACTGTTGCCCTGATTTACGTTGATGCCTCTGCGGCAGGGATCATATTTGTGGGCGAACCAATATTTGCAGCACTATCTTCAGTTTTACTGGCGCATGAGGTGTTATCCAGAATTGTGATTGCTGGTGCCACACTAATGGTTTTTGCCATGTTCCTCACAACAATTGACAAATATATAAGGGAGCATAGAAGAAAAGAAATGAAACCGTCATGATGCATCCTTTCCTGCCCTTACCCTGACAGCCACTCCTCTGCTGTATGACCTCATCTCTCTGCCAGGAACATTTGCTCTGCCCACAGCAATGAGTTCTCCTGAAGGATCAGTTACAAGTACCTCATTTCCAGGAATAATGCCATGGTCTGCAGATGTGATAAATTTGAAAAAGACATTTAAACCCTTTCTGTTGAATTCAGCACTTTCCTCTGTTACAGAAATTCTGTGCCTGTCTGTTATATTCATCATGCGCTCTGCCCCATTGATTGATAGTGTGAAGAAACCGTCATGTGCCCTTACAGTTCCCAGCAGGGTGCCATCAAGGAATACTCCGCGAATTCTTCCTGTTTTTCTGCTGTGGGTTACCTGGCACTGATCCGGAAACATATCTGATGGGTCTTCCACGCCAAACTGGTATCTGAATATCATTCTGGCTTTCTCAAGATACAGGTCCCTCCCCCCTGTAGAGCGATCAACCGGGTCGGATGCATCATCATTTTCTTCAGATTCACCTGCTGACTGGCCTTCAAACACTCCTGTTGTGACAAGCTGTTCTATGGGAAATGTCTCCTCGAGCTCCACTGGAACAGGTATGTCATGCCACCTGTGGAAGTAAGCATTATCTGATATGGAATATGACTGAAGGAATTCAGGAGAATGCTGTCTTCCTGGATGCCAGTCACCCTGATCCAGAAATTTCATCTGGTTTTCCAGGTTTCTTACAGCCATATCGGAAAATTTTCTCAGCCTTATAATAGCCGGGTGATTTCTGGAGAGTTCATCAAAGAAGAAAAAAGGTGATTTCTTGGAGAGGTCTTCATAAGGCTCCAGAACATCCCCATACTCAAGTATCCTTCTGAATGCCCTGTACAGAGCCGGATGGCTCCTGGACCGACCTTCCACATACTGCCAGAGCGTCTGTTCATGTATTCTTTCTCTGATTTCGTTAAGTTCGTTGAATATTGCACCCAGGTTATGAATGGACAGCTCATGGATTCTTTCCTCTTTTGGAAGATCCGACAGCTCCTTCACTGTGAACTTCCCGTACAGAGGACTCCACCACGGAAGCAGAGAAATCTTACTAAGGTCCCTGGAGCCATCACTCATCAGGACTCTGTCATCCCTGGCATATTTAACGTATGATGCCGAATCAAACATATCTATTCCAAGAAGGACAGACATCCCCATGAACATGGGGTGGCCTCCTCCGAAGAGATGCAAAGGTTTTCCAGGATCTGCATAAAGGCGTGAGTTGATAATTACGTCAACAAGTGCATCATAGCGGTAGTTCTCGAGCAGAGGTACAACACCTCCAACAGGCAGATATCCGGAAATGCCAGTGCTCATCAACTCCGCTGACATTCTCCTGAGATCCGGGTAGACAGAACCCTGAATGGGGCCTGCGACTATTGTCTTCCCGGCATCGGTGATCTCGTCCAGCCTTCTTTTTGTCTCGAGAACAGCTTCTTTTGCCTGTTTCCACGAGAAATTTGGTTCTGTGAATATGTCCACAATTGTGCTTATGTCGCTGCCTATTTTCTTCTGAAATTCAAAAGTGCTGATATTGTCATATTCAATCTCGGAATAGACATGGCTCTGGAATGTGCCTGAATCTGTCATTATAGGGCCGTCAAACCCTATCAATCGGTGAAGCCCTGATAACTCCGCCTTCTCCCTGAGTTTATCGGTTCTCCTTATTATGTAACTGTTTGTGATCAGACCTTCCATCCCTAGCCTTTTCATCTCTGAGACTGTTATTGTTCCTATGTTTGGATTAATAACTGGCAGGATGTTTGGAGTGCTTATTTTTCCATGCGGTGTGTAAAAAAAAGCCGTCTTTGCCAATCCGTCCCTAGAAAGTGGTTCAAACATCTCTCTTCCTTCAGGCCTCTGAGTAGTAATAATTTCCACTCTCTTTCTGGGTTTTGTCGAGTCTGCTGTCCGTTTTGTTGATTCTGGGCCTCTTAGTAAGGGCATCCCTTCTGAATGTTACGCCCACCTCCCGGAGGAACATGTTCATTCCAGCACGCATTGGCA
>JAJZZZ010000146.1 GCA_021797265.1 Thermoplasmata archaeon | reverse complement strand
GAAAGGGCTGTGCGGTTATTTCATGCAGCCCTGAATGAAGATGGGAAAATTATTGGATACTCCCAGTCCCGGCCTGATTCAGACAATGGCAACACCTTTGAACTGCTTAGAATTTATACTTTGCCAAGTCATCTGGGAACAGGGGTCGGAACAGCACTCCTCGACTATCTTTTTGCAAATTGCCCGGACATCACTGAGCTGTCAGCATGGGTAGAGAGTGAAAACAGGTTAGGCAGGACTTTTTACGAACACCATGGTTTTGAAATCGCTGATGAAAAGGAAGAGGATTTCTTCGGGTACAGGACTTTGCAGATAAAATACAAGCTGACCAGAAAATTATAAAAATAGCAAGTGTAAAAAAATGAGAAATTTAGGGATTTATCTTCCCTTGTAATCCGGCTTTCTCTTCTGCAGGAATGCTGATATCCCTTCCTTCAGGTCTTCTGTGCCGTAGAGGAGGCCCATGGCAATAGATTCCATCTCAAGCCCAGTGTCTGCAGCCACTTCACTGCCCTTGTAGATGAGCTTCTTTGCCATCGCAGCCGAAACAGGCGCAATCCTCACAGCAAGATCCTGTGCAAGCCTG
Source organism: Thermoplasmata archaeon (assembly GCA_021797265.1). The sequence goes on along the minus strand of JAJZZZ010000146.1, from coordinate 2,364 downwards.
TCTGTTTCCCTTTCAATGGATTCAGCAGGAAACAGCCTGGATACAAGCCCGACTTCATGGGCAAATTTCCCGTCGAATCTCTCTCCTGTGAGTATCAGGTATGCGGCCCTTGACATCCCAAGCAGCTTTGCAAGCCTCTGGCTTCCTCCCCAACCGGGTACCAGGCCCAGTGTTACTTCGGGAAATCCTATGACTGCCTCCGGGGTAGATACCCTGATATCACACCAGGTGGACAGTTCAAACCCGCCTCCCAGGACATGCCCTTTCATTTCTGCAATGGTGATTTTTGGAACCTCAGAAAGAAGCCTGAACGTTCTCTCGCCAAGCCTTGCGTTCTCAGCAAAATCCATGGGCCCACTGAAGAACTGGGTCAGCTGAGCGCCTGCGGAGAAATTCTTGCCCTCTCCCCTGACAACTATGACATTGATCTCCTTGTCGTTCCACAGCGTCTTGAGATGCCTTTCTATCCCTTCAAGAACATCGGAATTGATGAGATTGTTTCTTGTGTTGGAAAGAATCAGGTATGCAACCTTTTTCTCAATATCCTTTCTCAGGGTTACGGGTTCTCCTCCGGACTCCTGAGCAGGGGCAGTTTCCCTGGCCTTTTCAGTTGCGGGAGCCTCTTTTGCCTTTGCAGCCTTGCCAGAAAGCAGTTCCCTGAGTTTACCCTCCTCAATGGATTTTGCCGGGTAGAAAATCTTTGTGTCAAACTTCTCGGAGAGTTTCTGGAGCTTTCTCTTGATTTCAGCATTGGTCAGGCCTTCTGCAACTGAAATTGGCCCGAACGGGCGGTTCATTCCAAGCTTCACGCCAGTCTCAATATCAGCAGGTTCAGCAATTCCTTCCTCGATGATCTTTGCTGACTCGTTGATCTCCACAGAAAGCACATCCATCAGATCAATTATGGTTGAAGGCGCAGCCTTAGGTATCTGTGCCTTTCCATTCTCCCACACATAGAATCCCTTTCCGGATTTGAGCCCAAGTTCCTTCCTGTCCATGAACTGGTTGAAGTATCCGCACTTGCCGTATTCCTTGTCAAGGGCATCCCTGTAGTAATTGAGAGAGTGCACCACTGTGTCGATGCCAACGTAATCCATCAGCTCATAGGGACCCATGGGAAGGCCCTGGGACTTTCCAAATGCGTCAACCTCTTCCGGCTTTGCAAGACCCTTGTCCAGGATCTGGCAGAAGAGCAGGCTCTCAGGCGCGTTTATCCTGTTCACGACAAAACCAGGCGTATCTTTGAGTACTTTAATTGGCGTCTTGCCTATCTTCTTGGAAAACTGGTAGGTCTCCTCAAAGACCTCATCTGAAGTCCTGTCAGACTTGATGACTTCAACAAGCTTCAGCACCACGGGAGGGTTGAAGAAATGCAACCCAAGAAGCCTTTGGGGATTGGACACTTCCTGTGCAAGCGTAGAAATCCTGATATTGGAGGTGTTGGAAGCGATGATGGCCTCAGCCCTGCAGTTCTGCGATATCTCTCTGAGAAGCTTCACTTTGAGGTCCGGTATTTCAGGCACAGCCTCTATGATCATGTCCGATGAGCTTACCGCACCTTTAAGATCCGCCGTAAAATTCATTCCTGCAAAAACCCGGTCGGCATTTTCCTGAGTAAGTTTTCCAGACTTGACCATCCTGGCCAGGCTGTTCTTGATCGAAGCTTTTGCCTTCTCAAGTGCCTCAGGGAAAGCATCCTCAAGATTTACTTTGAAACCGGCAAGTGCCACTACTTCTGCAATTCCATGGCCCATTAACCCGGCTCCGACTACAGTTACTTCCTTTATTTCCAGGGTTTTCACTTCCTGAACTTGGACATGATGCTGGTTAGCTTCTGCGCGCTGAAGATATCTCCCGATACCTTGAGCTGGCCGGTCATGAATGCCTTTACGGCGTCCTGCTTTCCCGTGAAAATGTCACCCAGTACCTGGTCGGTGCCCATGACTGTTGCGCTGGCACCCTGAATTTCCCCTTCCTTCAGGTCAATGGTTCCATCCTTGATTTCCACATAGAAAGGTTTGGAGTCTGATGGCTTAATCTGGAATGACTTGTTGAATCCAGACAATTCTCCAATGAGGTTTGGCAATGACTTGGCTTTTTCCACTAATTCTGATATTATGCTAAAAGAGCCCATGATTGTGAAGATCGTAAGCAGTAAAGTAATTTGCCTCTTAGGTTGTTGAAAAATGTATTATGGGTATATTTTTCTGCCAGACTTTCCTGAAAATTTCATTACAGTTGGATTGTGCACCCAAACTGCAAAAGAGGCATAATCAGACTGCAGCACAGCCAACCGAATTTCCCCATCTGTAAACCAGGTAATGGGATGTTGTTCCTAAGAGAAAGACCATTGGCGGCTCATAC
>JAJZZZ010000145.1 GCA_021797265.1 Thermoplasmata archaeon | reverse complement strand
ACAGTATCGGCCCATTTGTTGTATTTGCAGTCACTGTTGCTCTGTTTTATCCATGGGGAGTCTTTTCAGGGCTGGAAGTAAGATTCAAGGACAAAGAGTTCACTGAATTCAAGGCGGAGAGGTTTGAGCCAGAGTAATTCGTGAAAAATTCCATAAATCATCTACCCCAACCCTAATCCCGGCAAAGGCTATTAGCAAAAGATCAATATAGAACTCATGGAGAATCTACCCTCGATAAATGCAGAAAAGTTATATCAATACATCTCAGGGAACAATTCATACTGGCTTGAGCGAGATGGTGACACTGTGGAAGTCCATTTCTCGCCAGAATTCCCCGAAGCCATGTCACACCTTCCTGAAGGTAAATCAGTGGAACACATTATGTATGGGAAGGAAAAGGGGGGAATGATCTATTTTTACAGATTCACGACTCTGAGTTCCTTTGGGGAGACATCCTCCGATCTGGTTGAGGATGACCCCATAATGGAATGGCTGAAGTACATCTAAAGAAATGTCCCCAGAAGAACTGGCAGAATTACAGTTGCGTCTCCATAGATGTTCACAAATTCCGCATCTTCCTTAACTTTCTTCCAGGATATTGCCTCCTCGAGCTTTGCTCCGGAAAGTGAGCCATCATATTCCTGAGCCGTTGTGACATATACAGCATAGTCCAGGCCCCCTCTGAACTGGTTCCACCATATGGTATGATGCTTTGAAATTCCACCTCCAATCATTATTGCACCGGTCTTCTTGGCATCAAATACAATGTCAGAAAGCTCATGTTCATCCTTCAAAAGATCCAGTGTGAAGTCCCTGTTCCTTTCATAGAAGGACCAGAGCTGGGAACCGAAGGATCCGTCAGTTATTCCCGGGACGTAAACAGGGATGTTATTCCTGGCCGCATTGTAAAGGATTGAGGAATCAGATTTCAGTTTCAGGCCAACCTCATGAATCAGGTCAGCTACACCCCACTTCTTTTTCATTTTGTACAATTCTTCAATGATGGGCTGCATCTTCCCTTCAATGATCTCACCATAACTTTCGTCCGGAACAAATACATTTCCTAAACGGTTTATACCAAGCTTTCTAAGCTCCCTGTCGCTATAATCAAAGGACCCAGCATAATAATCCAGAAATGTTCTGGCTACATCATGATCCAGAGTTCCGCATGTTGTAATGATAACATCTACAAGTTTGTTTTTCACAAGATCGTTGATTATGCCTCTCGTACCAGTTGAGATTATATCCGCCGGAAAAGAGAGGAAAGTCGTATTTTCCTCCTGGAACATTTTCTCCAGTATGGAGTGCCCTGTAGCTATTTTAGCGGATGTGAAGCCACCGGAGCTGCCGTATTGCTTCATAAGCTCCCGTATTGAGGTGTTTCCATTTACTGAAGTGTCTCTGACAGGATATCTGAGCAGTTCTTTTCTATCCATGCCGGATAATAATTCAATCGGTTAAGGATTTTTAGTCCATAATTAAAACCCAAGATCATTATGATAAAAAATTAATGCAGGACAGCCATATCTCCCAATGATACTGCTCAACTTCATCATACTCTGGATACATATATTCTCTGCAGTTATATTTGTGGGTGGTTCATTTTTCATCTGGCTTGTTGTCTGGCCTGCCTCTTATGAAATAACATCTGATGAGAAGGAGAGAACAAGGATTGTCGGGAGAATCGCAAAAAGATTTGCCTACTTTACCCATGTTACAGTGGGCATCCTCATAGTGACTGGCATTTACAATGCAACCTGGTACCTGAATGACAACCCCTCGCTACTTCTTTCAACAGGGCAGGGGAGACTGCTCCTGGCAAATATCATACTGGCCGGCATTGTAATAGCAATGATCTACGGAAACAATATTTACCATGGAAAGAAAATAATGAGGCTCTCCAGGGAAGGCAAGCTGGAGCAGGTCAAGAAAATAAGGAAAATAACTCACATGATATCGTTCCTATCCCTAGCGCTTTTGCTTGCAGTTGTTGGTATGATGACGGCGATGCAGTTTTATTAAAAAAGAAAAAATTGGAAGTTTATCTTGCAGATGCCGCTATCCTTTCAGTTTCTTCTTTCTTGTTCACCGCAAAGGAAGAAGCCTCATTTCTTGAAGCGTTGATGATCTCATCAGCAAGGCAGGATGAGAAAGGTTTCTTGCTCTTGAATGAGGCATTTGTTGCACCTATGCTGATATTCCTTAGAGCAACATCGACTCTTCTTGCGGGTGATACATCTACGGCCTTCGGAACTGCAATTCCCCCATATTTAAGTCTGGTAACTTCCTCTCTGGGCGCTGCATTCTCGATGGCGTCTATGAGAACCTGAATTGGATTCTGTTTTGTCTTTTGCGCAACTATTTCAAATGCTTCCCTCAATGCTCTGTAGGCACTGTATTTTTTGCCGTTCCATTTTTCTGTCCTCATCAGCTTGTTCAGGAGCCTTTCTATTGTGTTGACATTTCTCTTGCCGGCGGAATAACTTGAGAATCTCCCACCACTGTGCAAATTGAGGTTTGCGCTAAGGTTTATGTATTTTGAGAGACCCTCATCGTGTACCTGAACATCATTGAATGTGTAAGCGCCCATGAGTTTGATTTCAGGCATATTACCTCACCGTCTTTTCTTTTCTTCCCTTTACAAGTTCAAGCAGGGATATTCCATTAACCTTGACGACCTTGTACCTGACTCCCGGGATATCTCCCTTACTTCTCCCCTGTCTTCCCCTGATTCCGGCCACTTCGACTTCGTCATGTTCATCGATATAGTTAATGGCCCCGTCACCAGGAGCAAAGGCAGTTATCTGCCTTCCATTCTTGATTAGTTGAAGCTTAACGCACTTCCTAATAGCCGAATTAGGCTGCTTAGCCTCAATGCCTATTTTTTCAATTACTATTCCCTTAGCTGAAGGTGCCAACTCAAGCGGGTCGCTCTTCTTCTTTAGCTGAAGCTTTCTCTTCTTGTACTTGCTATC
>JAJZZZ010000025.1 GCA_021797265.1 Thermoplasmata archaeon | reverse complement strand
GGATCGCATCCTGTACTTCTTTGTCTTGCCTTCCTGTATCTCCTCAAGTATGTCCATGGACTTGAGCTTGTTCAGATGCCTGTAAAGGGTGGTGCGGCTTGTCTTGAGGTACGTGAGAAGGTCCTCACCTGTCCAGTATCTCTCAGGATTCATCAGGAAACATTCCTTGAAAAGCCTGAAATATGCAGACTGCGAAATTGCCTGGAAATCCGTGCCCGGATTCAGCCGGGGTATGTAGCCGATATCTGACAGGAAATACGCTATGTTCTTGTCTATATTCTCATCCATAACCCTGGTTGGAGTTGATACCACTGTCATCTTGAACATTTTAACAAAGGGCCAAATGTTTTAAACTAATAAATTTATAGCTGGGATCAACCATGATGCGATCCACTAGCCTGGCCGGATTGTAATTCAAAGCGTATGTATTATGGTGAACAGCCCGCTTGTAATGAATTCTATTGCTATTGATGCCAGCAGAAGACCCATTATCCTGGATATAATGAGAGACCCAGTCTTTCCCAGGCGGTTGAAAAGTGGATTTGACAGCCTTAGAACTATGTACGATATTAACAGCACAGTGACGACCGCGAGTATAACGGCTATCCTCTCGGATATGAAATACTGGGGGGAATTGAAATATATCATTGCGGTTGTAATGGTTCCCGGGCCAGCCAGGAGCGGAGTGCCTATTGGGACAATCCCCACAGATTCCCTGTCAATGCTTTCCTGAGTTTCCTGGGGGGTGAGTTTGGTGTTTGATACTTTTCCCTGGAGCATGTCGAATGCAACTTTAAAGAGGAGAATCCCTCCTGCGACCTTAAAGTCAGAAATATCTATGCCCAGAACAAGAAATATGTAAACTCCTACAAACATGAAGCCAAGAATCATGCCGGAAGCGACCATTATGCTCTTGGATATGACCCTCTTCTTTTCACTCACCGTATATCCATCAGTGAGAACCATGAGTGTTGGCACAGCACCTATGGGGTTCAGGATTGCGAATACTGTAGCCACAATTGACAGGTAGAATACTATGAGGTTCAGCAATAGTAGCGTCATAGCAAGCCCCTGTTAAATGTTTTTATCCACACGGGTGAAAGCGGAACTATTGCATGACATTATATTAATACCTGATAAATATGGGAGCAGAATGGTCAATGCCAATTTCCTGAAGAAAATCATGGTTGTGGGTGAAAGGAACCAGCTGCAGAATCTCACTCAGTATGTGGATCTGGCTGAGAAATCCTCAAAGACACTTATTGAGATGCTCAGCATAGAGGATGGCAAGAAAGTCCAGCTTAATGCCATAATCAGAGATATTGAGAAGAAGGGTGACGATATAACAATTTCAATGAAGGACCAGATAACTGGAGGCGCAATAAGCTCAAACCTGATGGACAACCTCATCACTCTGGTGGAGACGTGCGATGACCTCCTGGACAAGTCCTATTTCGTCAGCAGAGAAATAAAGAGGGTGCATGAAAATACACACCGTTTCGATGACTGGACAAGGGATTTTCTCAGGAGAGGGTATGACGTATGCATCCGTATTCTTCAGAACAATGTGGAGGCACTTGACCAGGTGCGCCACCTCCTTGAGGCCCGGGATTTCCACGAAATGGGCGAGGCAAGGACCCTGATACAGAAGCTTGAGGAAAAAGTGGATGACCTGAAGGACAACCTCATAGACGAAATCTACAACTCAGCGGACAGCCTGCCCTACATCGTGTTTGTGCATCTCACAGAGCTGGTACACAAGCTTGATGACATGCTCGATGACTGTGAGGACATAGGGGATCTTGTGCACACAATCAGTGTGTCCATAACAAGATAAAATGTTCTACTCAGTACTCATACTTGTACTTGCCACGACCCTGACGGCCCTTGTGGCAGGCAACAATATGTCCGCTGCAGTGGGCACGCTCATAGGATCAAGAATTCTCTCTAGAACCGGAGGGCTCATAATCGGCATGGCAGGATTCAGCGCCGGGCTTCTGATCCAGGGGCACAGCCTGAGTAGCACAGCATTTCGGCTGATTCCGAGGGTTAATGAGATCATTGCCTTTTCGCTGGTTATAGCCCTTGTAATATTCATGCTGGCGGCATTTCTCAGGGTTCCTCTATCGCTGACAATGGCTCTCGTGGGCATTTCCGTTGGCCTCTCCATTCGCTATGGATTTCCAGTGGACGTGCCTCTTGTCACCCTCATAATGATAACATGGATTCTGGCGCCCATAATGTCCATAGCCTTTGCCTTCATCCTCAACCGCAAACTTGCATCTGCCCAGCCTCGAAATGTCTGGAACTTTGCACTGTCCCTGAAGATTGCCCTCATAGTTGTATCATTCCTCACGGCTTTTACGCTTGGGGCAAATACACTTGGATTCATAGAGCAGGTGGCCGGAATAAGCGGCTTGAATGTCCTCTTCATGATAATTGGAATAGTTTTAGGATCACTGTTTCTCAGCAGAGGAATCATCAAAAGGGTGGGCCAGGAGATGTACATGATGCGATACACCAATGCCTTCGTATCACTTGTTATCTCTTCGGCGCTGGTTGAAGGGGCAACATTCCTTGGGTTGCCCCTAAGCAACACCCAGACCCTGACTTCCAGTGTGTTCGGCAGCGGGCTTTCCTACCGGCACAAGGCAATGGCTTCCAAACCGTTCCTCATCACAGTGGCAACATGGGTAATATCGCCTCTGCTGGGTATGATCTTCGGGTTGATCATATGATGAGATATGGATTCTCCTATGCTTCAGGAACGAAATCAAAAATTGTCCGCCTGGAAATCTTCGCGGAATATTCCATGAAATTCCTTGCAAATTTCCTTCTGAATTCATCGCTGTCCTGGGAGTAATAGACAAAATTCCCCCTTTTCACCAGCGTCCTTGATTTCAAGAGCCCGGCAATGAATGACTGCAGGTCCCGTCTTATAACATCATGAGAGAATCCGGAGGATCTGGAATATGCGAATTCCACTGATCCTGCCAAAAGCTTCTGAAATTCCACGGGAGGTTTCAGGGCAAGATTTCTGGTGATCAGAAGCGCCTTCATGAAATCAGGCATTTCCGGACTGTACAGTGGCATTGGAATGAGGGGTAGGCGTTTAATACCATCCAGTACGGTGGACATTGCGGCTGAGCCTGAATCCTGGTATGCGATGCCAGAATAGCCATGCTGGATGATTATGGCCGGGAACTTCCCAGGATATGGATTCTCTCCGGATGGAATTACTGCCACAGGCGCCGGGGTTTTCACCCCCATTGATGCAAATTCATCTGTTACCTCAGAAATTATCCTGGCAGCCTTGGCCGATGCTTCGCGTTCACCCCCGAAAATGAGATAATCCGGTACCCATGTGTCCAGGGATTTGCGCCCAATTGCAGACATCCATAAACCATTTCTCTGGAAAAATGACAGGGGAACAAGTCCAGTGGATTTCCAGTTGATGCGGAAGGCATCCACGATGAATGATATGCCCAGGAAAGATTCGGCCTGCGACCTGAGCATCATGTTCCGCATCCTGATGCTTTCAGTCATGGTTCCATCCTCCCGGCACGTCCATTACATGGAGAACATCCGTGAGAGTGAGGGATGGATCCGGCAAAACAGCAATGCTTCCAGCGTCTTCCATGACCTCACAGACGCCTGAGCCAGCACTTACAACAATTCCACGGCCTGATTCCCGTGTCACTGAGATCCTCTCCTGTTTTCCAGTCTGGCCCCTGAATTTTGCCATGGTCACAGGCAGTGTAATTGGCTCCTGAAGGCATATCTCACCGTCATTTCTCTTTCTTCCAAGGGACTCCATGATCTTCTGGTACAGACCTTTGCTGGCAGCGACCCTGTCCATCAGGGCAACAATCAGTTCCGGAGTGCCTGCGTGTGGGTTTGAGATGCGGATCTCCATGTCTCTCCTTATTTTTACCGAGCTTTCTTCCATGCTGAATGATAGCTCAGAAAATTCAATTTCCCTGTCGTCTTTGAGAAGATTCCAGAATTTTCCGGCATGCCCGGGCTGAGATATATCCATCACTGTTCTTCCATGGTTCTCAGCCTTGAAGCCGGTCATCACATATCCCAGACCTTCCAGCAATCCAGGAATTGAACGAAAGTTTTCCTGCAGGAGTATGAACCTCTGCCCCATTGCCGCAGGAAGGCGGGCATCCGGGTGCCTTGACACTGATATCCTGAAATTCTGGTCATAGGGAAGGACAAATATCCTGCCAGGGGTTATATCAGAAAGTGGCAGGTCCTTCATGTTCGGCAGAAAGACCATACTGAAGAAGAGCACGCCGGATCTGGGGGCACCAATATGCTGGGAAATTATTTCCAGGAACTCATCCTTTCTCAATGCTGTGATCAGCTCCATACATATATATGAGTTTATCTGTGCACCGTTCAGAGGTCCCCGTTTGCTAGGAAATCCCTTATATCGTCAGCAGTGTACGGCCCCTCAACGGCAACCGGCAGAAGGACTGCCTCATCATCCTCACTGTCGTGGTCGTCATCCTCCGAGACGTCCTCTATCTTGACTTCGAATGTTTCAGTGGCCTGTTCGTGTGGTTCTTCTTCATCGTCCTCATCTTCCGCATATGCATATATTTCGTCAAACCAGATGATATAGCTGTAACCGCCGTAACTGAACACCTTGTGCGTCCCGGAATCCATTGTCATCACACTTGAGGGATTTTCGGTCAGAAGGCCGTATATGTATCCGACAAGGATTGCCTCCTGGAACGTCCCCTGCCCCCCGTATTCCTCATCACCGAGAGTATGGAACTCCGACATTATTTCATAAAGCAATCTTGCGTCAAGTTTCAGTGTCATTATCTTCCCTGTATTGCTATTATGGAATTTAACTTTACAACATGTATGAAGCCCGGTAAAGTTTATGCCACGTGGTATCGACTGCGAAGAATTATACCTTAAATATCAGTTACCAATCTGTTCATATGCAGGTCAAGGCCACAATGAAGATACCGGCATCCCTGTGCCTCAATTGCAGGGGAGCCAAGATGTTATGCGGCCTGACCTTCTGTCCAATTTCCGTAAAGTACATGGTGCAGCCAAGGGTATCCGGAGTCAGGGGCAATTCCATTTCCGGATCATCACCACCAAGTGTTTTTGTTGGGAGGTACGGATATCCCCGCATAAAGATTTACCCATCAACGCCGCCTGAGCATGGCGATACATCAGTTTATGAGGATACGCCTTCATGGCTTGGAATGCCCATGGAGGAGTTCCTTTCAATGAGGCTTTCCCTCATAAGAGGGGGAATGGACGTGAAGACCGAAGATGCTGCTTCTCCGGATCGCGTATTCCAAGAGATCCAGCTCATGGCCCTCTCCCAGAAATCCGTGGAAGTTGACATGGTGTTTGACAGAAATCTGGTATCCTCAGATATCGTCCTGGATGAGCATCTCCCTCCCATGGGGCCGTCAGCCCCTGTCCGAAGGATAGAAGTTTCAGGAGCGTCGCCGGGAAAGGATGTTGAGAAGGTATACGGAGACACGGATCTCAAGGCGAACCAGGCCATGAAGTATCTTTATTCAAGTGGCGTGGATGTTTCGAGGATATCAAAAATACTCAGTGTTGGTGCTGTTGGCATAGGTAAGTCAAGGAAAGTTGTTCCAACCAGATGGTCCATAACTGCCGTTGACAAGAATCTGTCGGACGATCTGGTGGAGAAGGCCAAGGATCTTCCCCAGATTGACAAGTTTCTTGCCTTTGTGAGGCCCACTCCCGGCAATCTTTTCATGGCGGTTCTCACCCCTTCAAGCTGGATGTACGAATGGGGCGAATCATGGTTTCCGGGCAGCACCTGGAACCAGTGGGGGGAAGACGCTTTCGTGGAAATAGATGATGAGGGTTACAATGGAAGGAAGGATTATCCTGGCATCGGCGGATGCTATTATTCTGCAAGGCTCGCCGTGGCGGAGAAATTCTCCGGGATGAGGAAGTCCGGAGGTGCAATAACCTGGCGTGAAATATATCCCAGCTTCAACCTCCCGGTGGGAGTATGGTATGTCAGGGAGAACATGAGGGAACTCTTCAGGTCAGAGCCGGTGCAGTTCGATACGCTTGATGAGGCTCTTGCATACATCTCAAAATTCATGAAAGTGGAACTGTCAAGATGGACGGGCAAGTCAAAGGTCGTGCCTGCCCTGAAATACAACAACCTTGACAGGTACTTCAGGATTTGACATGAGGATTGTGGAATACAGTGCGAAAACCGCCATATCCAGATCAGGAATGGCTGAACTCGATTATGCGCTCAATCCTTATTCAGGATGCCTCCACGGCTGCAAATACTGTTATGCGGTTGACTTCACGCGAATAGCGGATGCAGCCGAGAACTGGGGGGAAGTTGTTTATGTCAAGACCAACCTGATGTATCTCCTGAAGGCCGAAATAAAAAGCATGAGGAGGGGAATTGTGGGCATTTCCACTGTTACAGATCCGTACCAGCCGGTTGAGGCAAAGTACGGCCTCAGTGGTGCTTCTGCCGATCTTCTCCTGAGATCGGGATTCAGGGTAACGGTTCAGACAAAATCCCCACTGGTCAGACGAGATGTGGAAATATATGCAGCACACAGGAATTCCAGCGATGTTGGAATAACCATCACGACACTGGATGACAGGAAAGCCAGAATAATTGAGCCCCATGCCCCATCGCCGCGGTCCCGCGGGGACGCACTTATGTATCTTTCAGATTCCGGCGTGAAAACATGGATATTTCTTGGACCAATAATACGTGGATTCAACGATGATCCTGATGAAATGGATGCCATATTTTCCCTGGCATCCCGCACCGGATCGAGGGTGATTTTCGATACCTATGTTCCATACCGTGGAGCCACGCGCCTTATGAACTCCAGTGTGCCGGGATTTACTGCAGAAAAATCCTATTATATGGACCAGGGCTGGCACCTGAACCTTGTGAAAACCGTGAAATCCATGGCGGAAAAATATGGTGTCAGGTGCAACAGCCAGCAGGAAGAATGGCTGGAGGAGAAGAAATCAGATTTCAGTGCTCTGTTCTGATGCTTCTCAGAAGTAGAATTTCCTGAGCTGATCCAGATACGGCGATCCCTCCGGTACAACTTCCCTGATCTGCCTCCAGGTCTCGTTATTGTCATACCTGAATCTTTTGTATGTGATGTCCCCCGTTTCTGTATCCCACACGGCATACATTGGGCGCCAGTCTCCGTCACGTGGCTGCCCGGCGCTTCCGGGGTTGATTATCCTGCCCCGGTACATCATTGGAAAGTGTGTGTGCCCCACCATAATGAGATCATATGCAGAATACCGCTTATCTTTCCAGACCATTTCTGCTTCGGTTGCGAAGAGATAGCCGAAGAGGTGGTTGTTTGGAGAAGCATGAGTCATGAGGATTTTTCTGCCCCCTATTTCAGTTTCAACGGTTTCCTTCAGAGCACCAAGTTTGCCGAGATCTTCTTTCGACAGATTGGGGAGAGTGACTTCCCTTCTGGAAAATTCACTCAGTTCAAGCATATCAGGTGCGCATTTGCAGTCTTCGCCCGTAACTGCTGCATAATCATGGTTCCCCATAACACCATAATCCATGTTGTCCATGATGAGATCCAGTGTTTCTGCAGGCTTTGGCCCATAATCAACTGCATCTCCAAGGAAGATTGAACTGTCAAATTTTTCCCTTTTCAGGATTTCCTTCATGGCCTCCAGGTTTGAGTGGACATCGGAATATATGAGAACTTTCATCTGTTAGCATCATATATTAGTATAATAGAATATTCTCTATATTCTCAATACCCCTGGATCTAATTGGTGCGGGCCGGCACAGATCATTCTGATTCACCGGAAAGGTGGAATTGACACGTTACTGCATGCGGAAATTTACCCTGATGATTTTTTATTCTGATAATATGATGCATAACATTCATGTCCATAGAAAAAAGAATACTGCGGAAAGCCATATGTGATACCATGAATCAGAAGAAACTCAGCCAGAGAAAGGTACTCATAACCGCTGCAAGTTCAGGAATTGGGTTTGCCATTGCCTCTGTGCTTGCGGAAAATGGAGCGACAGTTTTCATGACCTCGGGAAGCAGCAGGATTGAGGCTTCCGCCGATGTGCTTCGAAAGAGAGGCTTCAGAGTTCAGCCATCAGTCTACAATATGGTCACGGATGCCCCGGCCTCTGTGGTTGGAAAAGCTTCTGAAGCCATGGGCGGCATTGACACGCTTGTTGTCAACTATGGCGATCCTGCGGTTGCTCCTTTCATGGACCTCAAAGACGGAGACTGGGACCGGTACATTTCAATGTTCATCAGGACCACCATAGGGCTGGTGAGGGAAACCGCTAAGATCATTGGGTCGGAGGGACGGATCATATTCATAACATCAATGACGACAAGAGAAGCTTATGAGGGTTTTGCCATATCCGGGTCACTTCGGGCTGCAGTTGTGAACCTGGGCAAGATTCTCAGCCTTGAGCTTGGCAGGAATGGGATAACGGTGAACTCCATCTCTCAGGGTTATTTTCTCACGGAAAGGCTCAATGCAGTCATGGAACGGAATGCGGGCCTTAACAGAACCTCCATTGAGGAGGAAAAGAGGAAGATAATATCCAGCATACCGGTGGGAAGGATTGGGGAACCGGATGAAATTGGCCATCTGGTAAGCTTCCTCTGCAGCCCTGAGGCGTCGTACATAAACGGAGCAAATATCCCCATAGATGGTGGGCTGACAAGATATCCTTACTGAGAACTGAATCTGCCAGACAATGCCAACCCTTAAGAACTCATGGGTGAATATGGACTGAGAAATGGCCCAGAACGAGAGATCCACAATTTTCAAGGGGACTTCAGCTTCCCTTGATGGACAGAAGGGATCGCTCATCCTCTCTGCGGGAGGTGTTTCCTTTATCCCTGATCAGGGCGGGAAGGGAATCCAGATCCCCCTGGAGAAGATGTATGCAGCTTCCATTGAGGGCAGGATACTGAAGAAACTCTGCATAGTTGACAATGCAGGTAAAAGGACACTTTTCTCTGTGCCGGACATAGATGAATGGAGAGGCGTCCTGGAGATGGCCATACGCATATATGATGCACTCAATGCAAAGGTGCAACCGGCCACGGCAAAGAAGGCTCCGGCATCTCAACCGCCCTCGGCTCCAGCGGTGACACCTGCTCCGCCTTCAAACCCTGCTGTCACTCCTGCAGCGCCGCAGCCGCAGCAATCAGGACCAACAAGAGGAAGCGGCATCACACAGACAGTGACAAGGACACTCCAGAAAGTCCCGCCGGTATACAATGGGCAGTGGCCTTCCGGCCAGGATTATGAGCAGTCCTTCCAGACACTCAAACTGAACCTGAGCCCATCCATAGGCAAAACAGATACTTGGGAAGCTGTCAGGAATCCCAAGAACCCGTCCTGGTATGTCCATGCTTCCGGCAATTACGGCTCCATTTACAGAATCTCAACCGGGGACGGGAAATTCTATGCTCTCAAATGCTTCACCAAGAAATCACTGGGCATAAACCAGAGGTACAGCACCATAAGCTCATACCTGAACAGCCTGCCAAATGCGCCGGATTGCCTGACCCATTTCGTATATTACCCTGAGGGCATCAAGACGCGAAAGGTGAGTGGCGTCTACTTTCCAATGCTAAGGATGGAATGGATAGAGGGAACCACTCTGAATCAGTTCATATCGGCACACATTACGGAGCCACGGCTGATAAAGACCACCGGAAATCGTATTGTGGAGGCTGCAATGGCACTTCAGTCAGCGGGGATAGCCCATGGAGACCTTTCCGGTGACAATATAATCATAGACGCAAAGGGGAAGATAAAATTCGTGGACTATGACGGGATGTTCATTCCTGCCTTCAGGGGAGAGAGGGCAACAGAACTTGGCCATGCGGATTTCCAGCATCCCGGAAGGAGGGCAGATACATACAGTGGAAAGCTTGACACATTCTCTGTAGTTGTAATACAGCTGGCCATGCAGGCGCTCGCCATAAAGCCGGAGCTGTGGAAGAAATTCAACGGCGACGATCCGGACTGCCTTATACTCAGGAAACCTGATTTCCTGAAACCATCAGAATCGTCCGTTTTCTCTGAACTCAGGAAAACCAGGAGCAGGAATATAAAGAAGATCGTTGATCTGCTTCTCCAGTACCTGTCAAAGGATCCGTTGTGGGATGGGTTTTCCCTTGACCAGATCATCACGTGATGCGTATAGCTACGATCGCCGTGTCGTCGTTCCGCATCCTTCTGGCGTTGATCTCCCTGCTTATAAACCCCTTCATGGCGTGATCATTTCCCATAACTTCCAGTATTTCCTGCGGTTTCCCGTGCTCCAGGATCCACTTTGAGACAGCATCTGTTGCAAGTATCACAGTGCTGCCCGGGGCAATTGTGCCGGAGGCTGCGGAATATTTTGGAAGAGCCATCCTGACATCTGCAGATATGGGGCTTCCTTTTCCGCTCCATACCAGCGAGGGAGTGTTACCGAAATCGGAATACTGCTTCAGTGGAAAAGAATCCTCGACCTTCTTGCTCTTCAGGACAAACATGCAGGTGTCACCAACGGCAACGGCTGAATATCGGTACGATGACGCAAGGGGCCACGCCTGCATCAGCAGTAGAGTTGAGTGGGATCCAGATACGGATTTGTTGCGAAGGAACCACGGAAGTCCGGCCCACTGTATACTTCCGTACCAGTTCTTCCTGGCGGCCTTCATCACGCTTGAAAGGAGAGAATCCGGGCTGCCATCCAGGGAGAGATTTGCATCCATGGCAGCCTGCGTAAGGGACCGCGCCCAGATATCAGAAAATATGGATGAACTGGCGCCGTCCGCCATGGCAAACTTCATCCTGGCAAGATCCCAGCTGTAGAAATCCTCACAGTCCGTGGACCTGTTGCCAAGCTTGCTCATCCTGAATCCCAGGACCTGAATGCCGCTCATTGAAGATTTTCTGTTGGGGCCCTTGTTCCTATATCAAGCAGTTCCAGCAGTTCATCAAGCCCCGCATTGAATACATATGCGCGGGAGTTGCTGTTCACATCAAGCGACCGCTCCTGCGCAATGCTCAGAAAGCTGTCTGGAAGGACGCTTGACATGCCGAAAAGCTGCTGTGCGAACTTGTCATCTCTTGGAAGGACAGCCTGATCTGCTGGAAACGCCAGTGGCTTTACTCCCTTCAGCTCCGACAGATGGCAGTTCCAGAGAAGCACCTTGCCATCCGAAGTGCTCATTTCCATGATCTCCCTGGCAATCTTCATGGGGTCTCCGTCGGTTGCTGCACCGTCAGATATATTTATCACAACAGGCGGATAGGAATCCCTGTGCTCAGCAGACCAGTCATCGATCCATGCCTTTGCAAGCTGGAATGCCTTCACCATGGGCGTGTTGGAATTGGCAACCGGTTCAAACCACACCGGAAATTCGAATTCGGTTTCAACCTCATTTCCGTCCGGGTCAGTGACTTTCTCCGTCCTCTTTTCCATCCTAAGAGGGCTGGCAGCCAGCTTTGAAATTGGAACTATGTCAGCTTCCTTCAGCAGTGACGCGGCAGTATCAGCAACGGCGCCATAGCCGATTATTCCAATATCAAAATAGTCCCTGACGCCATCTGTTTTCGTGCACCTGTATATGAGCTCATAAATCTGCCTGTTTATGGCATCAGCAGCCTCCTGCGATTTTGATCTCAGGGTGCCGCCAAGTTTGTGGCTCATGGATCTGGACTGATCCACCATAAAAATGAACAGTCCGGGGTTTCGCCTGCTTATTTCAGATGTGTATGACATGATCAGACGAAGCCTTTCTTCTAATAAATTTTGTCATTCCCTCCTTTTTGGTTTGCTGCGGCTGAATTTTTCAGGCTCCCGGAAGTCAATGAGTCCTGGAATCCCCAGAATCACGTATGTATTGTCCCCATCATCATCTGGATTCTTCTGAAATATCTTGATAAGGTCTTTCTCGTGATCGAGAAATCGGTTGTATGTTGCATCAGATATTCTGCCATAACTCATGAGTATCCTGTCACCCATCAATAACTCCTTGATTCTTGGTGACGCTTTTTCCGGAGACATCTGGATCTCCTGCGCTATGATCTGCAGATTCATCGACTGGGACAGAAGAAATGATACCACTATCTCCCTTGACTGATCCTCTGAGAGCGACTGCAGCCTCCTGCTCCACACCTCGGAGTCCAGTTCCTGGAAGAGGGACTCATTCAATGTATAATATTTCTCCACATAGTTCCTGTTCACCACTGCCTCCGGCCCATTTATGATTCCGCTGCTTACAAGGTCCCCCACAGTCTGGTAAAGGTTTGATCTTGTTGTTCCGATGAGCTTTGACATCTGTGTCACCGTCATTCGCTTCCTGCGAACCAGGAGGGTGATAATGGAAAGCTTTGTCCTGTTGGATATGGCCGATAATAGTGTTTCGATCCGCTGATTCTGTTCCATTAATGGATAAGTTTATCTATAAGCATAAACATTACGTATAAGTGTACTTATATGACAGACGATAACTTATACATAGAAAGAAACAGACGCATATTCTACAGATTCCTTATTGCCAGGAATCTGGCAAAGGCAAGCACTTTCCTGTTCTATGTCTACTTCATCTGGGAACTTGTAGCAAAATTTCACTCTGTTTTTCTGGCTGGCCTTGTTCCCGCTTTCTCTCTGCTGGGCTACCTCCTGATAGTTGTTCCGGAGGGGCATCTGCTGGACAGGAGGAACAGGAGCAGGGTGTTTTTCATTGCAGACGCAATTCTTGTGCTGGCTTACTCGCTCCTTTTCCTGGGAGACACCATTCTGATCGTGATGGTTGTGGACCTGGTGTCATCCCTGCTGGCATGGGTCGCTTCCGATTCCCTGCAGGGCATGATAAAAAGCATCATGCCGGAGGATCAGTATGGAAAAGCAGTATCCATGAATCAGACCGGAACTGCAATTTCAGAAATACTTGGGATAATTGGGGGAGGGGCAATGATCTATCTTGGAATACTGTACCTCAGGATCTTTCTTGTTGCTTTGGCTTTTCTTGCTGCGGCCCTCAGTTTTCCAATTGTTATGGAAAGAGCCGATACCCATGGAAAGAACTACGGTGAAGTGTTCGTTTTCATTCGCAAGATGGCCTTTCTGCTGGTCTTGAGCCTGATTCTCAATGGACTGTTCATCTCACTTGATGTTTATGGTTCCGGACTCATAAGGATAGTTCTGCATGCTCCTGCTTATTACTATACACTTTTCCTGCTGGGATTTCCAATTGGTTCAGTTCTCGGGGGATTGCTGATCTCCATGGGGAAGATTTCTTCGAAGCTTTCTTTAATGCTTGTCACTATAGAGGTACTGTTTATCGGTATCCTGCTGCTGGCAGTAGCCATTGATCCGGATGTCTTCATTGAGCCATTGCTGACGCTGGCAATGGGTGTAGATGTTATAATCATTAACGTGCAGCTTTCGGCCTTCTCGCTCAAAGTCATACCAAATGATCTCACCGGAAGGTACAATTCAATATCGGTTCTGTTTTCAGCAGGAGCCTCACCGGTAATGGCACTGCTGTTTTCTGCACTATCCAGATTTATCTATTTTCCCCTTGTGCTTGAAGGAGCTGCAATAATTGCCATAGCAGTTGCGCCTCTCACCTATTTCGCCATGAGGTCAATGATGCACGCATTCGAAGTAAAAACGGAGGAGAGCACTGCAGCCTGACCAGTTCCTGCAGGGGTTACGCTTCTCGGGTGCCCATTCACCTTTTTGCTGAGGCACTATCCGGCATAATCGTTCTGGAATGCGCCGTACTTATAAGGAATGTTACAATGGAAAGTATTCCCAGGAGCATTATGAAATACATGGCATTGCCTATTCCATATGACGTGTCTATAATGGTGAAAATGAATACGCCTGCTATTCCAGCAACTGCTTTTCCAGAGTAGAGGATTCCGTTGTTAGCAGTAGAATATTTTGAACCATACAGATCGCTGACGTGTGATGAATACAGGGTGAAGAGTGAACCCCCGAATAGCGCAATAAGAATGGAAGCAAGAAGTATTGATATTTCAGTTCCAAGATAAGCCAGAACTGACCCAACCAGTATGAATACGAGAATGAATATTATGGCTCTTGTCCTGCCGATGCCATCAGATATCTTTCCGATAAAGGGACGCCCTATACCGCTTATGAGCGGGAATATTATGGTCACCAGCACCAGGTATGATATGCCGAATTTCAGAGAAAGAAACAGCAGGAAAAAGGAAAACAGCTGAAGTGGTGATCCTGCAAAGGAATAGGATGAAAAGATCAGCCACCACCGGCCTTCCCTTATGACGCTGGCAGGTGAT
>JAJZZZ010000024.1 GCA_021797265.1 Thermoplasmata archaeon | reverse complement strand
CTCTGACAATGATTCGCACTGAATAGGTTTATTAACTTTTTGGGCATACTTGGATGGTGACATTATGGAATTCAAGTTTTCAGATAACCTGAAGAATATGAAGCCTTCCGAGATAAGGGAACTCCTTAAATATGCAACCAACAAGAATCTCATATCATTTGGTGGAGGCATGCCCAATCCCGAAACGTTTCCAATGGCAGACCTAAAGTCCATTATGGATGACGTGATGAATCAGTATGGGACAATGGCGCTGCAGTATGGAAACACCGGCGGCCTTAACGAGCTGCGCACAGAAATAGTGCGCCTTGTCAGGGAAACTGAAAACATAAAGAGTTCCGAATCGCAGGTCCTTGTCACAGCCGGGTCACAGCAGGGGCTCTATGAGTTAGCAAAGATACTTGTGAATCCTGGTGACGCAATAATTACGGAAGAGCCGACGTACGTTGGCGCCATATCTGCCTTTGACGCAAATGAGGCTGATATGCATTCCATTCCAATGGACGAAAATGGCCTCAAGACAGAACTGGTTGAAGCCGAAATCAAGAAACTCATATCAAAGGGAAAGAAACCCAAGTTCATCTACACAATACCAACATTCCAGAACCCTACCGGGGTAACCATGAGCCTGGACAGAAGGCGCCACCTCATAGAGATTTCTCAGAAATACCAGGTTCCCCTGGTGGAGGACAACCCGTACGGGGAGCTCAGGTATGATGGGGAGAGGATACCATCCCTTAAATCGCTCGACCCGGATGTCATTTATCTGGGGACATTCTCCAAGATAATGTGTCCAGGACTCAGGATGGGCTTCACAGTGGCACCCGAGTCTTTCATCTCAAGAGTGAACCTTCTGAAGCAGGCTCTTGATCTGTCCTCCAGCACCTTCAGCCAGTTTGTGGCGTGGCAGTACCTTGCCAGAGACGAGGTAAAGAAGCAGATTCCCAAGACAATCAAACTGTACAGGAGAAAGAGGGATACCATGTTCAAGGCACTTGAACAGTATTTTCCGGAGGGATCAAGCTGGTCAAAACCGCTTGGTGGAATGTTCCTATGGGCCACAGTTGATTCCAGGATAAACACTACGGATATGCTGCAGGATGCCATACAGGATGGTGTAGCCTATGTCAGCGGAAACGCTTTCTCTCCGGCCAGGAACCAGGCAAACAGCATGAGGCTGAACTTCACGTTCTCCGAAGATGAACAGATTTACGAGGGAATCAGGAGGCTCGCTTCTGTACTGGAGAAGAAAATGTCCGTGCTTCAGCCCCAGTAGGCTGATAACACCATGATCACAGTATTGGGCGGATCTTTCACAAGATTCCACAAAGGGCATAAGCTGATGCTCGATGCCGCAATCAGGACAGGAAACCACCTGATTGTGGGTCTTGCATCAGATGATTTTCTTAAGAGCCACAAGGCGTATGACGCTCCCAAATATTCTGTTAGAAAGCGCGCTCTTGATAACTATATATCCCGCTTTACGTCGGATTATGAGATATATCCTCTTGATTCGAGAAACGGGAACGCCGATTCTTCAGCTGAATACGATGCCATTGTTGTATCAAGGGAAACCCGTGCCCAGGCTGAAGCAATAAATTCGTCAAGGATCCAGAAAGGGCTCAAGCCACTGAGGATCGTGGAAGTGCCCATTGCTCTGGCAGAAGATCTTTTTCCAATAAGTTCCAGCAGGATTGTGAGAGGAGAAATCAGGGCAAACGGCCGGCGGGTTACGCCAGTCCTCATAGGAATATCCACTGCCAACAGCCTCAAGGTCATGGCTCTGGATAGATATATCTCTAAGGTTATGAGAAATTATGAAATCTTTCGCAATCAGGAGTATGAACTGGAGACAGATCAGCCACTTGGCACCGACACCCAGATAAATGCAATGAAGAGGGCCCAGGCCGCCCTGGGGTCACGGGACTATGGCGTTGGTGTTGAATCCGGTGTATATATGGATCGGGTTACGGGAAGCGTGATTGACATCCATTACTGTGTGGTCATTGACAGATATTCCAGGGTTACAGTGGGTACTGGAAGCGGCTTCGCGGTTCCAGAGGACATTGTCAGGGGAATCAGGAACGGGCTTACGGAATCTCAGGCTTTTGTAGAATCCTATGGCGGCACGGATCCTGGATCAACTTCCGGTATTGCAGGAATAATCTCGGGCAACAGGATCACCAGACAGGAACTTGTTTATGAGGCCATCAGAAATGCATTCATCCCAAGAACAGGTGCTTCATTCTATGGTCTGGATGAAAAGATCCAGTGAATTTTGGCACTGTGTATCGGTGCCATTAGGCTTCCTCCGGCCCTTAAAAGTGTTCCTGCACATCTACATAACGGTTAAGTATGGGGAAGCCATTAAAAAAAGAGCATAATGGTTACTAAGGAGGAAATTCTGGAACAACTGAAACAGGTTTCAGATCCGGAAATAGGCATGGACGTGGTTAACCTTGGTCTCGTTTATGATGTGGAGATCAATGGTGACAGGGTCTATATTAAGATGACAATGACCGCACCCACGTGCCCGGTTACGCCATGGATACTTTCTGAAGCTCAGAGGATAGTGGAGAACATGGAGGGTGTCGAGGCTGCAGATATAGAGCTTGTATGGGACCCGCCATGGAATCCTTCAATGATGACCGATGAGGCCAAGGAAGCCCTGAATATGACATAGGATTCCAGCTAGCGGCGGGGCTTATCTGAGCATATTATTATCATTCGGGAATTCGCCTTTTTATTTCTTGTGAGGGCTGAGATTTTGTCATGAAACGACGCACCTTTAAATACCCTTTTTATATAGTGAACGAAAGGGTTATTTATGAGCGAGAGAGAAAAGATTACAGTGGAAAACATCGTGGCTTCTACGTCACTGGCGGAACATCTTGATCTGAGCAGGATCGCACTTGCACTTGAGGGATCGGAATACGAACCTGAACAGTTTCCTGGCCTTATCTACCGTCTGCATGAGCCAAAGACAGCTGTCCTCATATTCAGAAGCGGCAAGGTCAACTGCACAGGTGCCAAGAATCTTGCAAATGTGAAGCTCACAATCGACACAATAATCCAGAAGCTGAAAAAGGCCGGTATTGAAGTATATGACAACCCGGATATCGTTGTCCAGAACATAGTTGCAGTGTATGATCTCGAGGCGGAACTCAACCTCACGGATATTGCCATGTCACTTGGGCTGGAGAACGTGGAGTATGAGCCGGAGCAATTCCCGGGCCTTGTCTACAGGGTCGAGGAGCCCAAGGTGGTTCTTCTGCTTTTCGGGTCCGGTAAGGTGGTCTGTACCGGCGCCAAGGAAGAAAGCGAGATTGAGCAGGCCGTCATAAAGGTGAAGAAGGAACTTCAGAAAGTTGGCCTGATCTGATCACCAGGTCATATTATTTTTCAGAATTTCCCTTATGAGGGATGTTGCATAAATCCCTCTGCCTAGGTTGAATTCCATTATTCCATCACTTTTAATGGAAAGGTCTGACTGAAAGCAGGACACAATCCTTCTTTCTCCGGATGATGAAAATTCCGGATACCATCGGAGACGGAACATTCCGGGATTCACGCCCTCTTCTTCAAGTACATTCTTTTCGAACTCACCCTGTGGGCCATCCGTCAAATGGGTATCAAATCCTATGAGTGGCGCGGAAGGCCGAAGCCTGTTCTGCCTCACCGCGTCTTCCAGGATTCCCCGGTTCATTGAGTTGACCCTGATCTCCTTCCTTGTGTCGCTGTTGAAAAGTCCATCAACAGGATAGAGAACATCGCCTTCATTGACAGAGTTGATTCCAAGCTCCCTGATGCGCATGGATACGATTCTGTTGAAGAGATAGGACTGATATGCATGAACGAACATCATTCCCAGATTCCTTGGGAACGCAGCCAGTGATCCCCTGAGGGTTCCATGCTCCAGCATGTAGCCAAGAAGTGTTCTCTCAAAGTTCAGATGCATGGGAAATTCCTTCAGCGCCAGTCTGGCATCCATGGTGGAGGCAAAATCCCTCCTGTAGTATTCTGTGTCTATGTCAGGATCATATATGTATTCCAGGGCGGCCTCATCGTCCTTTCCCTCAACAAGCAGTTTTCCAACCCGGTGGGTGTTGGTCCTGATGCTG
Source organism: Thermoplasmata archaeon (assembly GCA_021797265.1). Next base: position 10,284 of record JAJZZZ010000024.1, on the reverse strand, counting down.
CCGAAACGCTGAAGACCGAAATAATTTGGAAACCCACCTGAGGACTTGAGTTCATCAACCACATCACCAAGCGAACCTATGCCTTCGCCATCCAGGTGAAGGTTCACGGTGAACCTGTTGCCCATAAGATCGCCAAGCGCAAGCATCCTGTCTGTTCTGAACCAGTCCAGGATTTCACAGTCCGATATTCTGATGGCGGATGGGTCAAAATCATGGTTTATGCTGAAATACTGCGTGGTCACAGCGTGTTTATCCTTGGTTCCACAGTAGGTTATGCGCTTGTGGCTTATGTGGAGTTCCCGGGCCAGGAAGATTATGAACCGGTTTGTATCCCATTCCCTGAGTTTTGCCCTGATGACAATGTATTTGCCCCTGTCTGATCTGCGGACTTCATTTGGAATCTCCTCCACAAGAAAATCCTCCGGGGCCTGTTTGAAAACGCCCCTGAGCGGCTTTATGTCGGTTGCATAACTTTCCATGCCCACCGACAGTTCTTGTTCAGGCGGGTCAAGCTTGGTAATGGCCTATCACTCTGTACAGGTTATCTCTCTCTACAGCTTCCATCCCAATCTGGTTCAACCCGTTTATTATGGCATCCTTCCTGAGGTTGCCCACCTGCTTTCCGGTGGCAGGAATTACCTTCTCATCGTATATGGTGCCGCCCCAGTCATTTGCCCCGAAGAGTACTGACATCTGCCCCATCTGGATTCCATTGGTCAGCCATGAACTCTGAATTGTTGGGATGGAATTATTCAGGACAATTCTGGATATTGCTATATTGCGAAGGACGTCTGCGCCGCCGACCCGGTACATCACTGTGCCCGACTTCTGAAGCTGGGTATTGCCCGGTTCAAAGTTCCACGGAGTGAAGCTCAAGAATCCGTTGTATTTGCTCTGAAGATCAACAAGAGCAAGCAGATGATCCGCTTTGTGGCGTGATTCCTCAACATGCCCAAACATCATGGTGGCAGAGCTGTGGACGCCAAGCCTGTGAGCAGTTTCCATCACTTCAAGCCACTGCTTCCCGCTTCCTTTTGGCCTGCCGAGAACCTTCCTGACCTCATCGTCAAATATTTCGGCACCTGCGCCAGGTATTGATTGCATGCCAGCTTCCACAAGTGATTTTATGATATCTGCCACACTTGTATGCTCCTTTCTGGCAATAAACGAAATCTCTGACGTGGAAAGTCCATGAATCCCCAGATCCGGATAAGCTTCATGAATTGAGCAGAAAAGATCGGTATAGTATTCAAGGGGAAGGGCAGGATTCACTCCTCCCTGTATCAGCAACTGTGTGATATGGAAGTTCCTGCAGTATGGCTCAATTTCCCTTATGACCTGTTCCTTTGTGAGAAGGAAAGCATCAGATTCCGTGCCCGTTCTGTAAAATGCACAGAAATTGCATCTGACATTGCATATGTTGGTGTAATTCAGTATCATGTTGGATACGAACGAAACGGTATTTCCTGATTTCTCCTGTGCAAGGATTCTGGCAGCCTGGCCCAGAGAGTTGAGGTCTGCTTCATCATACATGAAAATAATATCGTCCCTGGTGGGTATCTCACCACTCTGTACGCTTCTCAGAATATCATCAACCTGGTCAGGCTGTTTGAGCATAGTCCTTTATTGATAATGACTATTAATCCTTTGGCAAATTGTTTCGGTTGCTGTAAGGATAGAGCCCCAATGGATTCTGCTATGTCAGGGTCATTAACTCTGCTGGGTACACAAAATCACCGTTAAACCAGGATCAAGCAGGATGATGCATGGTTCTGAGCAGTTTTATGCCTTCTGTAGTCTGGTGAATAATTGCGCAGTGCATGCTGCAACGGAAGAGAATCAATACCAGAGGGCGTGAAAATGAATCCACTAGAAATGGTTAATTACAATCAGGTAATTTTGAACAATGGAAGGTTTTTCCCAGTATCCTCTGGATTACTGGACAGAGCAGATTAGGGCTGGCTACCCCCTTTCCTTCAAGGAAGGAGTTGCCATGGAGAAGGACTTGAATCTTTACCAGCTTATGAAACTGGCAAACAATCTCACGTCTGTGCAGGTTGGCAATGTGGTCTCATATGCCGTATCATATAATATAAACTATTCAAATTACTGTACCGCGAGCTGTCCCATATGCGCATTTTATGTTCCAATGAAAATGAAGGGTAAGACAGACAGAGGGTACGAGCTGTCACTGGATCAGATAAGGTCTGAGCTGGGCAAGGCAAAGGCCGCCGGTGCCACGGAAATCCACATAGTGGGTGGATTCAACAGTGATCTTCCCGTGGAATACTACGAGGAAGTTTTCAGAACAGTCAAGAGGGAGATCCCCGATATAACTCTCAAGGCGCTTACGATTCCCGAGATTGATTTCATAGCCCGCACAACCGGAAACAGCCTTACCGAGATACTGAGCAGATTCAGGGCCGCAGGGATGGATGCACATACCGGTGGTGGAGCGGAGATATTTGACGCAGAAGTAAGGAAGCAGATCACAACACCACAGAAAATATCCGGCGAGAAATGGCTGGAGGATGCAAAGATAATACACAGCATGGGAATACCCGGCAATTCAACAATGACATACGGCCACCTGGAGAAGATCGAGCACATCATAGATCACATAATAAGGATCAGGGATAACCAGCGTGAAGTGCCAGGATTTCTCTCCTTCATCCCGTTGAAGTTCAGCCCTGACAATACACCTCTCCAGAAAAGTGGAAGGGTCAGGATGCCAGCATCAGGAGAGACGGACCTGAAGGTCATAGCTCTTGCCAGGATACTTGCGGGGCAGGATATACCTAACATAAGCGTTTACTGGGTCTCACTGGGCAAGGGAATAGCGCAGGTCGCACTCACTGGAGGCGGCAGTGATCTTGTTGGCACAGCATTCAGCGAGAAGATATTCGGGGCTACAGACCGGAAAGAGGGTACAAGCGTTGAGGAACTGAATGAACTTGTCAGGCAGATTGGAAAGATACCAGCCCAGAGAGACACATTCTACAGGATAAAAAATTATTTTTAGAATCCCCCGGATTCAAGGATGCTGCTCTCCCGAGAGTCTGAGGAGAACCCCATGAGCATGGGCCCATGCAGGCACGTTCTCAAGGGCCATAGCTATACCATGGTGGTAACCTGCCGCAATGGCTGTACCGGCCACAACAGCGCTTCCTGCCGTTAGTACAATTTTTGCCGCAAGTGCGCTCATCATTAGATTATGAATTTGATTGGGCTTTAAAGTATTCTGGTACAGATCTGCAGTTTCGCCCGACTGCTTTTCAGAATTGTGATGACTGTTACATTTTTGACATTGAGTACGATTACCATATGAGCAGAATGATTGGACTAATAAATTTCACACATAGCTGTCCGCTTCACAGGGCTTATCCGGAACCTGCTGAAATGGCCACGGATTCGCCCCGTGAAATAATCTCCTCCATCCTTGGCGGTAGCATCTCCTGCGGAATGGTGTCACTGCTGGAATATTTCAGCCACAGGGATGTTCTTGAACTTGAGAATTCTGCAGTTATTTCATCCAGGGGGCCGGTGATCTCAACATTGCTTGTATCCCGAGGGTCCCTTCCACATAACGGAATGGAGATCGCAGTCACGCGGCATACCAGGACAACGGAGATGTACCTGAAATATATCCTGCGGAGTGAAGGCGTTGAATATAAAACAAAGCCAAGCAGCAGCACAGAGGCCAGGGATCTTCTCAAGGAGTCAGAGTTTGCACTTGTCATAGGGGATGAGGCACTCAGGGCATTCAGCAGCGGATTCAGGATTATATGGGACATAGGTTATGAGTTCAACCGCATCAGTTCCCACGCTCCTGTTTTTGCGGTGGCAGTTAAGAGAAGGGGAATGAACTGCTCCCGGGAGATACGGAATCTCAATACTGCCGTGACGGATGCCCATAAATTCAGGGAGGAATGCACGGTGGAATCAGCCAGTAAGCTTGGAATCTCCAGTGCAATAATGAAGCGGTACTATTCTCTTGTCAGGTATGAGTTTACCAAAGAAACCTTAAAGTCCATAGAGTTTGCTTCATCCATAGCGCATGAACTGTACGGGATTTAACCCTGATCACGACCTGCCCAGAGCAATTGAATAGAGATATTGAATTAACTCTGAACAGATTTATTTAGGCGTTTAGCCTTACGTCAACATGTTCACAGATAAGTTCCAGCAGATAAGGGAAGCCCTCACGTATGACGACGTCCTTCTTATTCCTTCCAGGACTGCAGTGGAGCCCAGGGAAGTAAATATATCATCTAATTTTTCCAGGCACATAAAACTCAAGGTGCCCATTGTGAGCTCCCCCATGGATACCGTCACAGAAAGCGGAATGGCAATGGCCATGGCAAAGCAGGGGGCACTGGGCATAATTCACAGAAACATCACCATGAACCAGCAGATCGGCTTTGTCAGAAGAGTCAAAAGAGAGGAGACCATTGTGATAAGAAATGTGCACACCGTATCCCCTGAGACAACAATAAACGATCTCAGGGATATAATGAGGACAAAGAACATCGGGGGGCTACCGGTAGTCTCCGGCGAGAAACTGGTGGGCATTGTGACACGCAGGGATCTGGACTTCGCAGGAAAGGGAAGAAACACTGTTGAGGACATAATGATCCGGAAGGTCATATCTGCCAATGACAATATACCAATTGAGGAAGCGGTGGAGATACTCCACAAGAACAGGATAGAAAAGCTGCCCCTTGTGGACAGGAACGGCAGGGTTGTTGGGCTCATAACCGCCAAGGACATAAGAAACAGGGAGAAATTCCCGGAAGCAAGCAGGGATGAAAACGGCCAGCTTCTTGTTGGGGCAGCTGTTGGCCCATTTGATCTGGAAAGGGCGCAGGCACTTGAAAAGGAGGGAGTGGATGCCATAGTTATTGATACTGCTCATGCCCACAATGAGAATGTCCTGAACTCCATCAAGAAGATGAGGAAACTTGTATCGGTGGACATAGTGGCAGGGAATATTGCCACTGCGGAGGCAGCAGAGGACCTCATATCACTGGATGTGGACGGCCTGAGAGTCGGGATAGGGCCGGGATCCATATGCACCACCAGGATCATCGCTGGAATCGGAGTCCCACAGATCACTGCAATTTCAGACGTGGCTGAGATCGCAGCCAAGCATGGTGTCCCGGTTATTGCAGATGGCGGAATCCGCTTTTCAGGTGACATTGTGAAAGCCATAGCTGCCGGCGCCGATGCAGTAATGCTTGGGTCAATATTCGCCGGAACAGAGGAGAGCCCAGGCTCCGAGATGATAATGAATGGAAGGAAATACAAGGCATACAGGGGCATGGGCTCACTGGGTGCCATACAGACAGGAATTTCTGATCGCTACGGAAAGATTGGATCAAACAAGTTTGTTGCAGAAGGTGTTGAGGGAGCAGTTCCATTCAAGGGAAGGGTTGACGAGGTTCTATTCCAGCTCACGGGAGGAATGAAGTCTGGAATGGGGTATGTTGGAGCACGGGATATCGGAGAACTCAAGACAAAGTCAAGGTTTGTAAAGATAACATCCAGTGGCCTGAGGGAGAGCCATCCACATGACATAAGGATAGTGAGTGAACCTCCAAATTACCAGATTTATCAGGTGTAGAGGGAACAAAACCCCTTTCCATCTGTTTATATTCCAGAATTCAATTAGCATAGGATGATGAACAAACCTGTGGCTATTGCCGCACTCGCTGTGATTGCCGTGGCAATCCTCATGGTGCCTGCGGTCAACGCAACTTCCGTCACAGTTATGTTGAATCCAGATAATGATAGTGCAACTGTCAATGCCTATTTCAATTCAACACTAACAGTAAATGTTTCAGAATCATCATTCTTATCATCCCTGTTGACTCTTATATCAGGAATAATGTCGGGAAATTTTTCATATCATGGATATATTTCTGATCATTCAATGGCTTTCCGTGCGGTGAACACTTCCCTTCAGGAAAGGGACAATAAAGCTGTGCTGCAAAATCTATCATACAACTTAGTCAGTAACGTTTCGAATTCAACTACAGACAAATATAAGTTAATGGTTATCCACACTTCTGCAGAACTGGCAATGAACGTCAGCGGGATTTTCAGCAACCACAGCGCCAATCTCTCATGGAGGTCACTCCAGGTTACAAGCGGCCTAAGTCTGGGAGGTAGTTACAGCGGTATCGTTAGAGTAAACAAGTCCAGCGTGGACGTGTTCAACCTCTCCGCCTTCCAGGTCTCACTGACAAAGTGGAACAGAACATATGATGCGGCCACAAATACCACCACCTTCAGCTACAATGCAGGAACAACGGGCAACTATTCCTGGAGCCACAATGGCGGAAATGGTAACGTGTCGCTGCTTATTGATCCATCCTACACAATCTCAACTCCGGGATATGCCGTTGCATCCTCAAACAATGTTAGCATCACTCCCCCTCCTGAGTCATCTCCAGTGGCTTACTACGTCATTGCCACCATTCTCGTAATCGGTGCGGCGGTGTCATTCTATTTCGCAAGAAGAAGGCACTGATCCTTCTCACATTCCTGATGCCATAATATGCCGGAGCCAGCATAATACAGGTTAATGTGAGGCCCACGGGCGGGAATAAACCCTCGGGCTGTTCAGTAAAACACTTTCACGGAATGCAGTTCAAGAACACTGTTACTGATACCGTCCTGTATGTCATTCATGAGGCGGAAAATCCTGGCGAAGTTGTCCTTGAATCTCTCCATCCTTTTGGGATTCCGCAATATGGCTGCGGGGTGGTACTGCGGGGCAAGTATATGCCCTGAAAGATACATGAAGCGCCCCTCCACCTCTGAAACCTTTCCCAGGTTTGACCCCAGAATGAGTGATACCGATTTAAGGGCAGTGTTGCCCATTGGCACCATGATGCGGGGCCTAAGTGCGGTGATTTCTTTTTTCAGGTAATCCGAACACTGCCTTATTTCTCCCATCTTTGGAGATTTTCCTATCATTGGCCTGCACCTCACTGAATTTGTTATGTACAGATCATGCGGGAGTATTCCGGCATATTCAAGTGCCCTGTTCAGAAGCTGCCCACTTCTGCCGACGAATGGTTTTCCCACCTCATCCTCCTTTGCTCCAGGTGCTTCACCAATTATCATTATGCGGGGTGAATCGCTGCCAAAACCGCATACAGCATTTTTCCTGGAGAGATATAAATCGCACTTCTTGCACATTGATATCTCAGAGCAAATCTCACGTAGTTCCTGCATCTTCAGGACTTCATGTAGAGGAACCTATAAAACTCTTCAGCGCACAACTCTGTTTGTAGCGGTGCAGAATCAGACCTCTTCGCCGGGAGCTTCTAACAATTTTTCTTCACGGGCAGATTTACTCTTCCAGGAACTCAGGAATATCCCGGCACCAATGAGCGCAAATCCACCATACGTGAACAGGGTGTTATTTTCCTTCAGGATGAAATAGCTGAAAATTATTGACAGGGCTGGGACTGCAAAGAAAAAGGCCGAGATCTCCGACACGGAATACTTTGTGTAGAGTCTCATGTAAATCCAGTAGGCCACAGACGTGCTCAGTGCCCCCATGTATATCATTATTACAAGGAACTGAGGTGTCAGCCTGGAAAAGTTCACAAGGTGGAATGGGAAAACAACTGCCGCAACAATGGGGAGTGCATATAGAAACTGCAGGGAGTTCACGGTCATGCTTCCCACCTCAAGGAGGTACTTGCGGAAGAATATTGTTGCCAGAGACCAGCTGATGGCGGCCAGAATAAGAAGCACAAGCCCCAGTCCAGGTTTTATGAAGAGCTGCTGGATGAAAATAAAAATGAGCCCGGCAAAACCCACAGCAGTTCCGGCTACCCTTGCCCTGGAGAGTTTCTCCCCCAGCAGCATTGCAGACAGTGCGATGGTGATAACCGGATATGAATATATTATGATTGATGAGAGTGCTGAGCTTTCCGTTGATTCTCCAACAAACCAGAAGCCCATGAAAAATATCAGGTTAAGAAGAGAGAATACCAGAATCTTCAGGTTCGTGGCCAGATCCCGTGGAAAGTGGATTCCTTTCCTGAAGATTACGAAGGATGCTATGGCTGCAAAGAATATGCGGAAAAACAGGAGTGATAGCGAGGACTGGTAAACAATGGCGAATTTAACAAGCGGGTAGTTCAGGGCCCAGAATGAAGCCATTGCTATGAAGCCCGCTGTATCCTCTGCTCTTGACACAGAATGTGCATTCACTTCAAAAATAAATCCTTATTGTGTTTCCGGGGTGACCAGATGACACTAAAGGGTTAAGTAAACTAGGGCTATTTGGCAATCATGCCGGATCAGCTTTTCAGCGACAGAGTCTCGATCCTGGAGTATTTCCACAAGCACGGAATTCTTGTCTCGCCGCAGGCACTTAACATCATACTGGAAAGGAGCATGGGGTCGCTTATACCAAGGCTCCTGTCGCAGGAGGTTGAATCAGCAGGATATATTGATGATAAGACTGTCAGAAAGCTGATTCGCGGTGAACAGAAAACCGAGAGAATGGATTATGAGGTCAACCTGCCGGACATAAGGGTGAACAGCACGGTTGAGGACTTCCGGAAGATGTTCGTGAGCAGGTACGAGAAGCTGAGGAAAATCGTATCACTTTCCGGGACAATGCGCGGATCCATGGACATAAGGACGGCAAAGAAGACATACGGCGAGGTGAAAATTGTTGGCATGGTATCTTCCGTGGATGTCACCAGAAACGGCCACAAGCGTGTACTGCTTGAGGACATGGACGACAGCATCCAGGCAATAATCATGAAGGACAAGGGGCTGTCCAACGAACTCATCATCCAGGACGAAGTCATAGGCGTAATCGGATCTGTCAGCCGGGGGCCGGGTGAACCTGTTCTCTTTCCAAACGAAATTGTCAGGCCGGACATACCTTACCGTGTCATTGAAGATACGGGAAAGGAACCGGTATATGTCGCATCACTATCCGATATTCATGTGGGTTCCAAAACATTCAGGAAGGATGATTTCCGCAGGCTGCTGAACTGGATAAAGTCCTCCGACAAGGAGGCAGCAAATTTGAAATATCTGATTCTCAGCGGTGATGTTGTTGATGGTATCGGGGTCTACCCAGGGCAGGAAGACGATCTGGAACTCATAAACCCCTCTGAGCAGTACGGAAAACTGGGTGAATACCTTAGCGAGATCCCGGAGGACATACAGATATTCGTCATGCCTGGAAATCACGATGTTGTTAGGCTTGCCGAGCCTCAGCCGTATTTTACCGGTAAGCTGAAGGAGATCTTTCCGGAAAATGCAGTAATGCTTCCAAACCCTTTCAACCTGAAGCTGGAGGGCAAGAACGTTCTGCTTTACCATGGAATGTCTCTCAATGACATGATTGAGCTTGTTCCCGGCGCCAATTATACGTCCATAGGAAAAGCCATAGAAGAAATGCTCAAGAGAAGGCATCTTGCCCCGAAATATGGGGGTAAGACACCCCTCATCCCGTCGCCCAATGACTATCATGTTATTGAGGAAGTCCCTGATATTTTCATAACGGGCCATATACATTCCCACTATCTGGGGAACTACAGGGGAGTCAGGTATGTGAACTCGTCAACCTGGCAGTCACAGACGGACTATCAGAAGATGATGAATTTCTCCCCAAACCCATCAATAATGACAATGTTTGATCTTCACTCAAGATCTACGATGATAAAAAATTTTGAAAATCCCTGACCAGGAAATCAGAAAGTTTTCTTGATTATCTCTTCAATCTCTTTCCTGAATGTGCCAACAAAATCCGACACAGCCTCATCCTTTATGGAACTGGGTGTGCTGATGAGACCTATCTCGGCCGTGACCTTGGCCATCCTTGCCATGGCATCGTATTCCTTGAATTTGCTCTCCATGAATTTTTCAAGTATGCTCATAATCTCGTTCTTGATCTCATCATTCTGGTTTATTTTCCTTTTAAGATATTCCTTCACAAGGTCCTTGATAATCTCATGAAGGGCCTCAAAATAGAGGTCTTCCGAGGGCATTGCCTTGAAGAAGTTGCTCAGGTATCTTTCAATGTCATCTGCCACAGACCATCAGTCAATCTTTGTAAATAAATTCTGCCATCAGGCATGTTTTTCTGTATGGCACGGTTAAGGGGTAAATCCGGTTAAAGATTCCGGGCACAGAAAATACGCAGTGGATGGTTAAAGATAAATAAAACCATTGGATATGGAAGAACTCACTGCCTTTCAATCTAGGTTCAGTGACTACTGGATTGCAGAAATTTCAGAGGTG
>JAJZZZ010000144.1 GCA_021797265.1 Thermoplasmata archaeon | reverse complement strand
CTGAACCTCCCTGATCTGCTTCTGAAGCTCCACAAAATCTGAAAGCCGGTTTCCCCTTACCATGGGGACAAGCAGTGTTCCTATGGCCACCCCTTTTGAACCAAGGCCCATGATTTTGCCTATCTGGCCCATTGATCGGATACCAAAGCCAAAATTCACTTCCCTGCCGGGCAGCAGATCCAGTATCCTCCTGGATACCTCCTCAAGATCATATGGGATGTGTATTCCAGTGGCAGGCTGAAGGCCGTAGTATATCCATGATTCGGTCATTCTGCTGATCCTTTCTATGACCCCATCAGGCGTGGCAGGATTGAAGAACGGTATGAAATCCATGCTGTCCTGAATCTCGCTTATTACATCCGCAGCTATGGAACTGTAGTCAACCAGCAGGTCCGGAACTATAACTCCGGAAAAGCCGGAGTCCCTGAGGTGCGGAATAAAATCCGACGACTGTCGGGCAAGATCGCGGTAGTACGTGAGAAGATACGTCCGGACACCCTTTTTCCCAAGTATTTCCGCGTACTGTTCCAGATGGCCATTGTGAAAATTCTTTTCCGCAATTTCATGAGTCTCTCTTATCTCGGGTCCATCGTATCTGGGATCAGAAGACGGGAATCCCACTTCAACATATTTTACAACTTCGGGGTCTACCTTCTCCATAAAGCCATAGAGTGTTTTGTGATCCGGGAATGAAGAGGTGAAATACAGTATGGTGGAAGGGCTGTTCATTGATCATCCCTGAAAATTGACATGTCAAGCAGCCCATGCCCGCTCACATTCACCACAACTGTCTTTTTTTCATCCCCATGGTTCCTTATGTAATCAATGGCCGTGGCAATGGCATGCCCAGATTCCGGCGCTGCAACAATCCCCTGAGTCCTTGAGAATATCTTCAAGGCTTCTATGACGCTTTCCTGGCTTTCGTCCACTGTCTTTATCCTTCCCGTATTGACCAGCATTGATAGGGACGGAGCCGCGCCGTGATACCTGAGTCCGCCGGCATATATTTTCTCAGGCATGAAGTCTGCTCCAAGAGAAAACATCTTCACTGACGGCAGGATTCTTGCAGTGTCCACATAATCGTATTTATACTCTCCTTTGGTGAACTTTGGGACCTCTGCCGCAGTTGAAGCTATTACCTCCACGTCCTTGAATTTCTTCATAAGGGGGAATGAGAAGCCCCCGAAGTTACTGCCGCCTCCAACGCAGCCAATGAGGACATCAGGTTCAGTTCCCATGATCTCGAGCTGCTTCTCCGTTTCCAGTCCTATTATGCTCTGGTGCGTCAGTACTGAGTTGAAGACACTTCCAACAAGGTACCTCAGATTGTGATCCAGGGCATATTCAACTGCCTCTCCTATTCCTATTCCAAGTGTTCCAGGATGATCCGGATTCTGCTTCAGCATGCTTCTTCCGAATTCTGTTTCGTCAGAAGGGCTCGGGGAAACTTCTCCTCCATAAAGCTGCATGATCTTCTTCCTGAGGGGCTTCTGCTGATAACTTATCCTCACCATGAAAACCTTGGCCTTGATTCCGGCAAATGAGGCCGCAACGCTTGTGGCTGTGCCCCACTGCCCAGCACCGGTCTCGGTTACAACCTTCTCAACCCCCTCGTTTGCCGCATAGATGGCCTGGGGCACGGCGGTGTTGATCTTGTGCGATCCAGTTATGGTTGCGCCCTCATATTTGTAAAGTATCTTCCCAGAGTAATCCAGATATTTCTCCAGCCCCCTCGCCCTGACAAGTGGAGTAGGGCGGCCGGTCTGTTCATATATCTCCCTTACCTCATCCGGTATCTTCAGGAATCTCTGGAATGTGAATTCCTGTTTCAGCACTTCTCTTGGAAGGATGCTGTTCAGAAGTTCTATTGAGGATTTGTTTTTCTCATTGTCAAGTGGAGGTGGAAGCTGTTCCGGAAGATCGGGAACAACATTGTACCATTTTTCTGGAATCAGATCATTTTTCTGTGTTGATAGCATGTAATCTACCATCATTGTATAATATTTAAACATTAACGTTTAGTATATCACAATACAGATATTGTTCTTCCATCAGATACAATATAAATAATTTCACAGGCACAGATTATTTTGCGGTCTTTCGTGTCTCCCTGAATTTTGTTCTCGTATGTCATTCTTTATATTTGGAAAGAAAATCAAGTATGGATGCCCAGAACTATTCTTGGTTATGATGTGGGTGGGACAAAAATTTCAGCAGTGATCGGCGATGAAAACGGCAGAATCATCAAGTCGCTGAGGAAACCGACTGTCAGGCACCTGGGTGGAGGCAGGCTCAAGGAAGATCTCATAAACATGGGCTGGAAGCTTCTGGATGAGGTGGGTGTAAAACAGCCGGATAACATAGGAGTTGTGTTTGCGGGACTGGTGGACAGGGAGAAGGGAATGGTATTATCGTCCCCAAATATTCTGGGCCTCAGAAATTTCCCAATAAGCGAAGCACTTGAGAGTGAATTTGGAGTGCCGGTAGATCTTGAAAATGACGCCACAGGAGCAACAATAGCGGAAAGGATGTTCGGCAACGGCAGGGGCATCGACAACTTCGTTTACATGACCCTGAGCACTGGCATCGGTGGCGGGGCATTCCTGAACGGGCAGCTTTACCGTGGTGCACACGGAATGGCACTGGAAGTTGGCCATATGGTAGTCATGTCAAACGGGCCGGTCTGCGGCTGTGGGCGGAGAGGCTGTCTGGAAGCCATTGCAGGCGGCAGGGGAATAGCAAGACGTGTTTCGGAAAACATCACTGCCGTAAAGGAATCCGAGCTTTTTTCAAAGGTTAAGCCTTCCGAGATAGATGCGAAGAAGGTTTTCGAATTCAAGCGGAAGGGCGATATGTTTTCCCAGCTCATAGTGGAAGAGACCATCTATTACCTGGCAGTTGGCATTGTAAACATAATCAATATACTGGACCCGGAAATTCTCATCATAGGTGGAGGCATAGCAAACGCCGGCAATGATCTATTCGGGCCATTGAGAACGGCCGTCAGGGAGGAATTCAAGAGTATGTACAGGCCCGTGAAGATTTTGAGGGGGCTGAAGAACGGACCGGATCTTGCCCCTGTTTC
>JAJZZZ010000143.1 GCA_021797265.1 Thermoplasmata archaeon | reverse complement strand
GGAACATTTCAGATTTAATAGGAAACACTCCAATGATCAGGATTAACAAACTTACTGGCCCGGAAGATGCCAGCATTTATGCAAAGCTGGAAATGTTCAACATCGGTGGGTCGGTGAAGGACAGGGCCGCCCTCAATCTCATTGAGTTCGCTGAAGCAAGCGGAATTCTAACCAAGGAGAAGACAATCATCGAGGCTACCTCTGGAAATACCGGAATTGCACTTGCGATGATTGGTGCCTACAAGGGGTATAAAGTTACAATTGTCATGTCTGAGTCTGCCAGTGTGGAAAGAAGGAAGATAATCAAGGCATACGGAGCGGAACTGCTGCTCACGCCTGGCGATAAGGGCACAGCGGGCGCAATAGAGTTCAAGGACACACTCATCGCAGAAAACCCGGAAAAATATGTTGGCATGGACCAGTTCAGCAACCCGGCCAATATTTTTGCCCACTACAGGGGCACAGCCAATGAGATCATTGACCAGATGGGAGGAAAACTGGACATGGTCGTGATGACAGTGGGAACAGGAGGCACAAGTTCTGGAATCTCCATTAGAATGAGGGAATACAATCCAAATATCAAAATAATAGGGATAACGCCAGCACTGGGAGTTAAGATCCAGGGGATAAGAAACCCGAAGGAACCTGTCCCATCAAAGCTTGTCAGGATGGAATATTTTGATGAATTCATTGAGATGGACGAGAAAATGAAACAGGCTGCCTTTGAAACGGGAAGAAAGGCTGCAAGCAGAGAAGGTCTCCTGCTGGGGCAAAGTTCTGCATGCGCTCTGCATATTGCTATACAAAAATCCCGTGAACTGGGTGCAGGCAAGAACATCGTTGCCATATTCCCGGACAATGGTTTCAAGTACCTGTCCACAGACCTTTTCCAGTAGTATTGGGCATTCTCCGAATCCAGTGGCATTCCAAAATAACTGGTAAGATTCTTAAAGGTCGCTCGCCTTACATAGTGGTGCCTGAATCTCACTTTGATGTTGCTGTTATAGGTGCGGGAATAGTTGGTCTCACTTCTGCATATTACATAAAGAAAAACAATCCTGATGTGAACATTGTAGTGATTGACAAAGCCCCAACCTATGCCCAGGGGAACACTGCCAGGAGCGCTGCTGGCTTCAGAGATATGTTTTCTTCGGAAATGAATTTCAACCTCTCGAATTCAAGCATAAATTACTACAGGCATGTCCAGGAAGACCTGGGCCACGACTTAGGCATGCAATTCGTAGGCTATCTTTTCCTTACCAACCAGGAGGATCCCAGACTCAAGGTGCTTCAGAAGGTAGCACAGAGATCCAAGGTAAGGGCACTGGATTCCGATGCCCTTTCCAGGTATGACTTCCTTCGGACAAAACTGGATGATGATACCAGATCACTCATGAACCTCAAGGACATAGATTTGGCCATTCTAGGGGAAAACTGTGGAACCATCGAACCTGAACTGGTGGCCGATTACTATTACAATTCTGCTCTGAGGCTGGGGGTTAAGTTTAATTTCAACACATTGGTCAAGGAATTGCACCTTGAACCTGTGGACCCTCTGGACTACCCGGGAGAACCTTTCCTCTGGCAGAAGAAACAGCTTAAGAAAGTCCAGACAAACAATGGCGAAATAGAAGCTGACATTTTCATCATGTGCACTGATGTGTGGACTACCGGTCTCCTTGATCCCACTGGCATTGACAGCCACATCAGGCCTAAAAAAAGAATGGTATTCCAGATTAGTGGGCCAACTGTGGAAAACGTCCTTTTCGGTTGGGACCAGAACAAGGATGGTGTACTCCCCTTCACAATTCTTCCATCTTTCGGTGTTTATTTGAGGCCTGCGCCAAAAGCCAGGTCACTATGGGTCGGAACTGCTGATGATTACAACCGCGACTACAGCTTTTCAGAAGACCCTCAGCCTGAAAGGGAATATTACGACAACAGCCTTGCCCAGATAATACAGGCATATTTCCCCACCATGACTTACCCAAAGGTCACAGGCGAATGGGCGGGGTATTACGCGTACAATACCATAGATGGCACCCCTTACATTTTCAGGGACCTCAACATAATTGTGGCTTCAGGCACAAGCGGAAGTGGCATCCTCAAGGGTGATTCCATTGGAAGGATAGTGGAAGCCCTGTATTCTGGCAGGGAGAAAGCAGAACTTTACAACGGGAAGAAATTCAGCACTTCCAGGCTTGGAATAGAAAACAGAGAAGTGGAGAGGGAAGAGTTCGTAATCTAAACCAGAAGGTCTGAATTCTCATCCACGAGGACCCTGACCTTCAGGGGAACATTGCCTGCCTTTGTCTCCACAGTTATGTAATCTTTGACTTCATGGTCTCGCATTATTGCCGATACCAGTTTCCTGTAATCGTCCACAACCAGTTCTGCTAAGCTAATTTTCATCCTGCTGTTCGGAATTGGAACGACCCTGTACCTGTTCTCCGTGGAATCAAACACGCGATCGTAATCCTCCAGTGTCGCGTTTCTAATATTTCCACTGTAAAGATCTATACTGTCTGCAGGCAGAGCAAAGAGGAAGGTCTTTCCAAAGCTGAAGAGATCCCTCTCCTTACCAACCGGTACTCCGGAATAACCTCCAGAAAATGTCTTGTGATGACATTCCTCGCAGAGAGAGATGAGGTTCCTGAAACTGTCGCTCCCACCATCTTTCCTGGGGATTATGTGGTGCACCTCAAGGCCAAAGTGAAGCTTGCTGTAATCACTTGTTCCATCAACTGTGGAAAGAGAACCATTTCCGCAGACCCTGCACCTGTAATCATCCCTTGCAAGGACTGCTTTTGAGATATTGGGCCATGCAATGGACTTGCCTGCCCTGTCACCATCAGGATCGAAATCCTGCACATCTGATATCCCGAATGACATTGACACATTGACAATTCTGGATTGAGGGAGCTTGGGGATATCCTTGTAAAGGTTTTCCCTCAGTGCAGGATGATTGTTCATTTATTGCCTGACTCATTATTTGCTTAACCTATTAAAGCTTGAATTTCTCAATTTGAACCATAGAAGGCTTGCGGAACGCCTGTCCTCTCACTTCAGAAATTTGCCGGATCGGTCAAGCA
>JAJZZZ010000023.1 GCA_021797265.1 Thermoplasmata archaeon | reverse complement strand
AACACAACTGCCACGAGGGCCTTCCATATATCTGAACCTGGTGATTTTGCTTCAGCAGCCATTTCAACTGGCTGCCTGAATCCCAGAAATGCGAAAACCACACCGGTTGTAGGTAGGGCGCTGAAGATTGGATCTATACCATATGGCGCAAACCCTGCAAAACCCTTGCCACCAGATGTGAAGTTAACTCCGAACCCATGCTGAAGCCCGAAGATCAGTAGGAGTATGACAGCTATGGGCGGTATGATGAGTTTCCATATGGTCATTCCGAAGTTTGTCTTTATCAGACCCTTCAGCCCTATGAAATTCACATAGAAGAAAGCCAGTGAAAAAGCTCCTGCCACGATTACTCCATAATATGAAGGTATTCCCGAGGAGTTTACAAGAACCAGTGTGCTCGCAGGAGCATAGAATCCTATGGCACCCTGAAGGATCTGAACAACAGCAACTGCCTCAACAGCAGGAACTGCAATATACGTCAGAATGGTACTCCATGCGATTATGGATGCAGCAATTCCGCCATGTGTAAAGTTGGCGTACCTTGCAGCACCTCCAGCAATTGGCACTGATGTCGAGATCTCAGACCAGGCCAGAGCTATAATCAGGATAAATATACCCCCTATAATCCAGGAAAGGATAGAGGCAGGCCCTGCAGCACTGGCTGTCTCATAACTTCCAAAGAGCCATCCGGAACCTATAACTGCTGTGAGACCTGCAAAATAGAGGTCTCGCAGGCGCATTCCACGCTTCAGTTTGTTAGACTCCAGAGATTGCCCGGTTCCACTTACATGTGCATCTGTCATTATCAATCAGTAAGAGGTTTCACGACGTTTATGTATATAAACATTCGTATACTTTCTATGAAAATATATATTTTATTTAGAGAAACTTGAAAATTATTGCTTTATATTGACACTTCTGACGTTGAATGCCCTTACAATTGCCTCCCGAAAGAGCTTTATATTCCTTCCCTCCTTTCCTATGGCTTTTCCCACGTCATTCTGGTTCACGCCTACAAGTACGTCGGTGTTTCCCTCCTTCCATGTAACGATTATTTCCCTTACTCCGAACCTGTGGAATATATTTCTCACAAAAGTTATGAGATCTCTGGACTGCTCCGCCACGAGAACGTGCTTGTTTGTTCTTTCCCTTATGGTTGCGAGTGCATTTTCATTCCGCCTGAAGAGGTCCTGTAGTTTCCTTTCACCAACGATGAAAAGTATCATATCCTCGTTTTCAGAGCATTCCTTAACCTCTACGTGGGCAACCTTCTCAAAAAGGGTTATGTAACCCATTATCCTGTTGTCTATGGTGATCTCTTTCATCTGAGCATTACCGCCTTAATACCTTTCCTTGGATACGATGCGTCATTTCCTGTTGAATTTGTATACAAGATTGACAGCACCGGTACCTAAGGTAATTGGCTGCCCTACAATTATATTTTCCGCAACTCCTGTCAGGGGATCGATCTCTCCAAGCAACCCGGCTCTGAGAAGGTGTTTAGTGGTAATTTCAAAGGCCGCCCTTGCCAGGACACTGCTTTTCCTTCCGGATATACCCTGTCTCCCTACCGCCCTGACGTTACCGCCGAATGTCATCATGTCTGCAACAAGCATCAGATGCCTCTGATCGACCTCAAGACCCTGTTCACTGAGTGTTCTCTCTGATTCATTGAATATGGCATTCCTTGCAGCTTCAATCCCGAGAACATTGGCAATCTCAATAATATCGTTTGTGAATGTCCTTGTGGAATCAACCTGATCCACCTCAAGAACTTCCTTCAGATTTGAGCCCTGAGTATAGATGATGAAAGCTTCCGTTGATGGATCCTTTCTTGTTATGGCTCTCTTAATTCCTGGAATTCCCTTGATTGTCAATACTTTTATCTGCTCCTGAAGCTGGTAGAGTCTCTTGAAAGATTCCTGCTGTGGCTTGATTACGATCTCTTTGCCCTCCTCATCGTGCATTACTGTTATCCCCTTGACCTTTGCCAGAGCTTCACTGATGTCTGTATGTTTCACAAGACGTTCATTCATCTTCCTTGCTGTAGGCACAATTGAGAGGGTCATCTGCTCTATATCAGTAACTATGTCTGCAACATCGATAATGGTAGTATTCTCCAGCTCCTTAACAAGGTTCAGAACGGCCTCTTCAGATTTCTCCAGTTCAGGCTTCATGTAAATTGTCATGGATGGAGTGCTGGGTATTCTTCTTGCATCCACTATCTCGATGAGCCTTGGAAGCCCCAGTGTAACATTCATTTCCCTGACACCTGCGAAGTGGAAAGTTCTCATGGTCATCTGTGTTCCTGGTTCACCAATGCTCTGTGCTGCAATTATTCCTACAGCTTCATGAGGATCGATCTGCTTTGTCTCCAGATCCTGGTATACTCTTTCGAGAAGTTTGTTAAACCCGTCCTTTCCCATTTCAGACCTGTATTTTGCAAGATCCTCCGCAACACTTACAGGAATTGAGATGCCTTTCTTTGAGGCGATGCTGATTATCTCGGATATTTCCTTCGGAACGTCTTCTGAATAGCTCTTCTTTTCCGTGAACTCTGTCTTTTCAAGATCGGCAACTGTGAAGTCCACGAACTCCTTTATCTTCTTGCCAGAAACCTTGAACTCGCTCAGAGGTAACGGTTCAACAGGTTCCACCAGACTCAGTTCCAGAATGCTTTTAAGGCCCGTCTGCCTCTTCTTGAACAATCCCTCCTGATCTTTGTAAGGGGAGATGCTTTCTATCTTGAGCCTGTAGATCATGCTCTTTTTGTCATTTGTCACATAGGCGGCCCCGGCAGGACAGTCCTTAAGATCAGCTTCCACAGCATATCTTGCAGGAAGATCCTTCCGGAGCATCTCCATGTTCTTCTTTGTATCCTTAAAGAGGAGATACTTCATCATGCCACCTCGTGTTCAATATCATAGGCATGGTAGTCCACATCAATGGTCTTACCCTTGTCACTCTTTGTGGGGTCTACACCGTCCTCTCCGTACTTGAACTGTATAACAGCCCCAACAGTGTCCTCAACCCTGAGAGCTTCATTCACCTTCAGATCCTCGAAGGCATTTATGAGACGTCTCTGCATGTATCCGCTCCTTGATGTTCTCACAGCAATATCCACAAGACCTTCTCTTCCTCCTATACTGTGCATGAAGTACTCCAGTGGGTTAAGACCGGACATGTATGAGGACTTGACAAACCCCCTTGCAGTTGCACCGAGATCTCCCTGCTTGAAGTGAGGCAGCGTCCTTCCGTAGTACCCCCTGTTAAGCCTGCCGCCTCTGACCGACTGCTGTCCCACCATTCCTGCAACCTCTGAGATGTTAAGCATTTTGGCCCTTGCACCTGATCTTGCCATGATGACGGACGGGTTATTCAGACCGAGGAAGTTTGATGCAATCTTACCTGACTCATCTCTGACCATACCTGTGGTGGATAGAACCTCTATTTCCAGTGTATCTTCAACAGATCTCCCGGGGGAGGGCATGAGTTCTCCTTTCCTGTAGGTTTCAACCAGTTTCTCTGTGCGCTCAATGGCATCGTTTGATATCTCCTCAATCCTGGCAATTGCGCTTTCAGGTATGTCATAATCGCTTATTCCAGTTGAGAATCCCCTGATGCTCAGGAAACCGACACCGAGCCTTGTCATAGAGTCTATGAATTTTGCCGTTGCCTCAGGTCCATACTTTCGGAAAATTCTGTCAATAATAACGCCGGAAAAAGAACCTATGGCTGCTTCATCAATGGTTCCGTGTGTCATTTTCCCGTTGATTATGGTGACATACTTATCTTCAGGATCGTCCTCATATTCACACTTCTCTCTGGCAGAAGCACAGAGCTTGCTTGAAAACCTCAGATTCAGGCCCTTGGGAAGAATAAGTGAGAATATGTCCCTTCCCCTGTAATACCTTTTTCCGTCATGTACTTCCACGGGAGGCATTTCATCCAGGTCAAGGTAACTGAGCATATGGACACCAACATTCTCAGGAATCATTGGGTTCCCATGTGTAAGAAGAAACATAGCAGTAATGTGATCATGTATACCCCCTATGATGGGCCCTCCGAACCTTGGTGACATGATCTGTTCCTGCACCTTCATTATAATTCTTGCCTCCGCCCTGGCCTCCTCTTTCTGGATTATGTGAAGGTTCATCTCATCCCCGTCGAAATCGGCATTGTACGGAGTGCATACGGCCAGATTGAACCTGAAAGTCTGGCTGTCAAGAATCCTGACAGTGTGTCCCATCATGGACATTCTGTGAAGTGACGGCTGCCTGTTGAACAGAACTATATCTCCTTCAGTGAGCTGCCTTTCAACGGTCCATCCCGGTTCCACTCTCTTTGCGTTTTCCTCTGCATTCTGGGTAGTTACTTTGATTCTCCTTCCGTCAGGCCTGATAATGTAATTCACACCAGCAAGATACCTGTCAGCCTCATCTCTGGCTTCGGGCCCCCTTGCAACAAGTTCTCTGACCTGTTCAACGTTAAATGTATTCACTGAAACGGGAACTGTGAGCTCCCTGGCTGCCTTTTCCGGTACACCTACCTCATTCACAGAAAGGAAAGGTTCAGGTGAAATGACAGTTCTGGCAGAGAAGTTAACTCTCTTTCCAGATAGGTTTGACCTGAATCTTCCCTCCTTTCCCTTTAACCTCTGAACAAGTGTCTTCAGGGCCCTGCCGGACCTGTGCCTGGCGGGAGGAATTCCTGCAGTCTGGTTATCGAAATATGTTGTGACATGGAACTGAAGCAGATCCCATAGATCCTCAATAATCAGCTGGGGAGAACCATTGTCCCTGCTTTCCCTGAGCCTCTGGCTAATTCTGATGATATCAACAAGTTTGTGGGTGAGATCATCCTCGCTTCTCTCTCCTGTCTCAAGAGTGATTGATGGCCTGAGATTGATTGGTGGAACCGGCAGAACTGTGAGAATCATCCATTCCGGTCTGGCAACCTCCCTGTTCAGGCCAAAGAAAATAAGTTCATCGTCCCTTATTCTTTCCATTCTCTCGCGGATCTCTTTGGGGGTTACCTTAATGCCTTCCTCCCTGAATGTTGTAGGTTTGTCCAGAATCAGTTTGCTGTGCTGTGTACCGCAATGAGGGCATACAGTCCTTGAGGCAGCCTCCTCCGTTATCCTCTTGGACATAAGACCGATCACCTCAGGGTCAGATGTGGAAAGTGAGATGCTCTCCATCTTCTCCCTGTAACTTCTGATCTCGTCCTCTGTGAGTTTTATTCTCCCGCAAGATTTGCAGGTTGAGTCCAGGAGTGTTTTTATCTCCTTTATGAAACCAACATGAACAACGGGCATTGCCAGTTCAATGTGACCGAAATGACCAGGGCATTCGTCAACCTTCCCTCCGCATGTAGCACATTTCAACCCCGGTTCAATTACACCCATATGGAGATCCATGAGACCTCTCTCTATGGGATAGCCATCATCATCGTAGGTATCGGCAGTGATCACCTTTACCTGCGACATCTTCCTTATCTCCTCGGGGGAGAGAAGGGCAAACTGTATCCTGTAAATTCTCTTTGAAATTCCACCAGTCATTTTAAATCACCCAGCACAAGCCTCATCATTACACCCATGGAACTCAGCTCATCTCTCATGAGTTTGAAAGCATAGCTCGTCTCAATCGGGTGAATGTTTCCTGTATTTCCACAGACAGGGCATCTAGGCAGACCCCTCTTTCTGTCCAGTATAGCAATATGTCCGCATTTGGGATTACCGCATACGTAGAGCACAGTGCCGTCACTCTGGTCGAGAAGACGGTCCTTTATCACCATTGCAGCACCGTGTGCAATCAGGGTATCCCTTTCCATTTCACCGAACCTCAGACCTCCCTGCCTAGAACGCCCCTCTGTAGGCTGTCTAGTGAGGATCTGAACAGGCCCTCTTGATCTGGCATGGAACTTCCCTGCAACCATGTGGTGCAGCTTCTGGTAATATATCACTCCAGTGAATATGTCGGCTTCCAGCTTTCTTCCGGTTATTCCGTCATACATTGTCTCCATTGATGAATGCCTGAAACCGTATTTCAGCAGACCATCCCTGAGGCTTTTCTCAGGTTCTCCACTGAATATTGTCCCGTCAACAATCTCACCTTTCATGGATGCTACTTTGCCACCTATCATTTCCAGTATATGACCTACTGTCATCCTTGAAGGAATGGCATGCGGATTGATGATCAGGTCCGGGATTATTCCGTCTTCTGTGAATGGCATATCCTCCTGTGGAACCACAGCACCGATAACACCCTTCTGCCCATGCCTTGAGGCAAATTTGTCTCCTAGCTCAGGTATCCTTTCGCTTCTGACCCTTATCTTGACAACCCTGCTGTTGCTTTCCGAAACAGTCAGGAT
Organism: Thermoplasmata archaeon; assembly: GCA_021797265.1. The sequence goes on along the minus strand of JAJZZZ010000023.1, from coordinate 8,160 downwards.
AACATTATCCACGAATCCTTTCTCATTTGGCCTCATGGTAATGGATGATTCTCTGCGCCTCTGTGGACCAAGTTTGTCAGCTCCCTCCTCAAGGAACCTGGGAGGTGAAGTTTTTCCAACAAGAACATCAGATCCTTCAACGTAAGACTCCGGAAATATTATGCCGTTTTCATCCAGATTCCTGTAAAATTCTTCCGCTCTGGCTCCCAGAACATCATGCGTCGGGATTTCGAACTTGTCCTCCTGCCCACCGGGGTATCTTCTCTCCTCAGCGCTGTATGTCCTGAAGAATGAGCTTCTCCCCAGACCTCTTTCAACGGAGGCTTTGTTGAAAACAAGCGCGTCCTGGATATTGTAACCCTGATACGACATTATGGCTACGACAAAATTCTGTCCGGCAGGCCTCTTGTCGTACTTTATGAAATCCATGATCTTTGTTTTAACCAGTGGTATCTGAGGGTAGTGCAGCATGTGTCCCCTCGTGTCTGTCCTGATCTTGAAGTTTGTTGAAGCAAGCCCGATTGACTGTTTTGTCATTGCTGATGCCATGGTGATTCTTGGAGATGAGTTGTGCTCCGGATATGGTGTAACGGATGCAACCACACCAAGAATCAGTGCGGGATCTATTTCGAGATGAGTGTGCTCTTCATTGAGGATTCTTGGCGCCTCAAATGTACCACCGCATATTTCACACTGCAATACAATTGGCGGATTGGGTCTTGAATCACCAGGGTTGACCCATTTGAGTTTGCTCCTGTAAAGGTAGGAATCACAGCTTGGGCATCTCTCCGGGAAATCGTAGGCGTAAACTGCAATGAAAAGGTTCTCTTCCTCTTCAGCGTCAATGTATTCCAGGGCCCCTCTCCTTATGAGGTCTTCAACGTTGAGCTCCCCTCTTGAGAGTGCATCCAGTGTTTCCCTGTTCATAACTGTATTTCCATTTTTGACAACTATCAGAGGCCTTCTGATCCGTCCGCGGTCACAGTTAATGATGACCTCTCTTGTCTCCGGATCATATCTCACGTTGACCTCATGTGACAATTTACCATTTCTTCTATACTCCCTGACAGTTTCAGTCAACCCAGCAGGATCCTGATGATACCCAATCAGATCACCGTTCAGGTAAACCCTGCCCAGTTCTGCCTCCTCACCAAGAACCTCCATCAGGTTCATTCCCTTCAGTGTTTCCACAACCGTCTGGGGATCAATTCCTTCAGTAACGTTGATAATAAGAGCCGCATTCTTAACCAGTCCACAGTTCTGGCCTTCGGGTGTTTCGTTAGGACATATTCTGCCCCACTGCGTCGGATGCAGGTCTCTCGCCTCAAAGTGCGGCTGGGATCTGGTAAGGGGTGAAATTATTCTTCTCAGGTGGCTCAGGGTGCTGACATTTGAAACCCTGTCCAGCAACTGTGATACACCAGTTCTGCCACCAATCCAGTTTCCCGTTGCCATTGCATGGAGGATCTTCTGAGTGAGCAGGTCCTGCCTGACTGCAGGTTTGAGCCTGATTCCCTTCTTTCTGTTGTAAGTTCTCTCTAACTGATACTTAAGATCCTTCATTACTGCCTGGAAAGCACTCCTGAAAAGTTCATCCAGAAGGTCTCCTGCCTCCTTAACCCTCTTGTTTGCAAGATGGTCCTTGTCATCCTCTTTTCTTATGCCAAGATGAAGTTCCAGTAAGGATCGGGCCATCCTTCCCAGATATACCGCTTTCTTGATCCTGTCTTCCTGCTTGTCACCCAGGTGAGGCAGAAGTGACCTGTCAAGCATCTGTGAGATCTTCTTTTCTCTGAATTCCTTAGCCTGACCTGCAGCAAACCTCTTCTCAAGGTACTGTATGGCATCTTCATGGTTCACGACACCATTTGGAGGGAATATCTTTGGATTCCTTGATTCCTCTATATTTGCATAAATGATCGGTTCCATAGCCCTGGCGGAGGATATGGAATCATGTATGCTGACTTCCTTCTCCATTCCCAGAGCTTTCATCAGAATGACAAGAGGAATGGGCCCCGCAACGCTGGGTATTGATACATTTATTATTCCATCCGTACCTTTCTCCATGGATGTTAAGGCCCTGAATCCTGCCTTCTGGGAGAATACCTTTGCAACCTCCACTCTTGACTCGTACTTTTCCTCGTACTCAACAAGAATCTTATTCGGAGCCAGATCTTCCAGTGAAACGATCACTCTCTCCGAACCGCCTATGATGAAATAACCGCCGGAATCATCCGGGTCTTCTCCAACATACTGCAGCTTTTCCCTTCTGCTTGCGTTTACCGGGCCATTGTTCTTGTCTATGTACTGCTCCAGATTGCTTCCATAAAGGGTGCATACCTTTGACCTTACCATTACCGGCATATCACCGATTTTCAGTGTTTCCTGCTGCTTATCCACACCATCCTCAACAACACTTACCCTGAGAGTGATGGGAGCCATGTAATTGAGGTCACGAAGCCTCGCCTCTGTTGGAGTTATCTGATTTGAAGCGCCGGATGCCTCTTTGATCTCTGGGCGCTCAACCCATATTGTTGGTTCTCCGACGAATTTCCCCTTCTCCCTTACTCTTCCAAAATATACCTTGATGTCTCTACCACCGGTCTTTGTTGGATCCAGAGTCATAACTCCCGGTTCTTCATCCTCAGAGATTTTGGTTTCGTCCACAATCTGCTGCATAACACTGTCGGGGTTCCCGATTGTGGCAACAAAATTATTGTAAGAATCTATCTGGTGACTGACAACACTTGCATTCTTGAAAAAATACTCAACCAATTCCTTCATTTAAAAACCTCACTTGTGACAACCCTGTAATACACAGAATAACCCATTGTCGGGCTCTTTCTGCTAATCTTAATAATAGTCCCCCCCTCAAGGGGTCCGTGAATCTCTTCTAGGGCTTTTATAGCTGGATCACTCCTGCTAATTCTGGGCAACAGGTCCTTAGCTATCCCCAACTCCTTTAAAACTTTATCCTCTTCCTCTTTTTTAACAACATGATGTGCCGGTACAAGTTCGTGCTGCAGTACGTTAAGTTTGGCCATTTTCGCACCCCCTTCAGCGGGCCCGGAGGGGTTCGAACCCTCGACCACCTGGTTAAAAGCCAGATGCTCTACCTGGCTGAGCTACGGGCCCATTGTTTTTAATGCCCCTTCCTATTGTAACTACATTAATAAAAGTTTACAAGAGGATGACTGATCTTCCGGGAGTTTCCCGAAAGTACCAGTAAATCGTTCATGAACCTGAACTGGTTATACGCACATTGTTTGAACCAATATTATTATTAACGCAGCAAAACATAATCGACACCAATGGCCAAGCTTGTAATACCATGCGTAACCCCATTTAGAAATGGAGTTTTCGATCTGAAATCGTTCAGGAAGTTGATGAAATACGCATCCGATAATGATTTTGATGGAGTTTTTGTGCTTGGTTCAACAGGAGGTTTTGCTGCTCTCGATTTCAGGCTTCACAGGAAAATCATAAAGCTTGTGGCGGATGAAATACCTGACAAAATGGAGAAATATGCAGGAATTTCAAGATCAGACCTTCCAGAAACTCTGGAACTTGCCAGGGAGGCGGAAAAGGCTGGTTTCCAGAGGATGGTTGCCATAAATCCTTTCTATCATAGATATTCCGAAGCTTCCTTAGTGCGCTTCTTCTCCAGGATTGCAAGCTCCATCAGAGGTGATCTCTATCTGTACAACAATCCAGCTCTTTCCGGGCATTCGCTTTCCGCAAAACTGGTTGAAAAGATGATGAGGCAGTACGACACCATAAAGGGCATAAAGGATTCAAGCGGAAATCTGGAACACTTCAGGGAACTGCTGGGAATAAGGGGTCTGGAGGTCCTTCAGGGGAAGGATTCTTTACTTGCGGATTCCTTAAAACTTGGAGCCACCGGGGGTGTATGTTCCAGCTCAAATTTCTGCCTGAATACCCTGAATATCGCAAAGGGGAGATCTGAAGGATACACATCCTCTATGAAGTTATCCAAGCTTATGGATATCATCAGCAGATATGATATCCCCTCTGTTCATAACTATCTTTTCAGGCGCCTCCTGCTGGGTGAGAAGGAGCCGTCAAACTATATGCCGGAACCTTTTCTTGATCTGCAGAATCCCCCTGAACCTGAAGAGATTTCTGAATACTTAGAGCTCCCAGCGATGAAATAAATATATTGATTGGGGATATGACACCCTATGAAGATGAACATAGATGGCGAGACAAGGCACCTTTTTGCTGTGTGGATGGAAAACGGTGTCGTGAGGTTGATCGATCAGAGAAAACTCCCTGAGAAGATTGAGATTTTTGATGCTAAAAACAGTGACGACATAGCTTATTCAATAAAGGATATGCTAGTCAGAGGAGCGCCTGCAATTGGTGTCACTGCAGCATATGGGCTTGCCATGGCAAAAATAAATGGCGAGGATATGGACGAGGCTGTTCGCAAAATAAGATCAACCAGACCGACAGCATATGATCTGTTCAAGGCCATAGACTTCATGAAGGAGAATGGATTTCTGGAAGCTGCGGCCAGAAGGTATTCCAATGAAATCAGCAGCAGGTGCAAGAAAATCGGAGAGTATGGGAATGAACTGATCGGTAATGATTCCAGAATACTCACCCACTGTAATGCTGGAGCTCTGGCTGTGGTAGACTGGGGTACTGCTATTGCACCTATGAGAATTGCTCATGATTCGGGAAAGAAACTGTTTGTTTACGTTGATGAAACGAGACCCAGACTGCAGGGAGCACGCCTGACTGCCTGGGAACTTGCACAGGAAGGAATTGACCATGCAATCATTGCCGACAACGCCGCTGGTCACTACATGAAGGCGGGAAAGGTTGATCTTGTGATCGTTGGTGCAGACAGAATCACCGCTTCAGGGGATTTTGCCAACAAGATCGGCACCTATGAAAAGGCAGTCCTTGCAAAGGAGAATGGAATTCCATTCTATGTGGCTGCACCAGGAAGCACCTTCGATTTCTCACTTTCGGGAGGACAGGATATTCCCATCGAAGAAAGGTCTCCTGATGAGGTTCTCTACATTGAAGGTAAAAGACTTGGACCGGAACAGAGCACGGCACTTAATCCAGCTTTTGACGTCACACCTTTCAGGTATGTTTCCGGATTTATCACTGAGTACGGTATATTCAGACCTGAAGACCTGCCTAAACTTCGCAGAAGCATGGAGAAAGACCTCTTCATGAAGGCCACCCCTCAGGACGCCAAATAGAATTTAATCCAGATGCGCTTTACATGCCATTGAACGACAACAGGGAAGTTACTCCATGGGAGGTTTCTGAATCTCTTGGGGAGGGTGACTATCTAAGAATTGCCAGAGAATTCGGTGCAGGGATCATAGATAATGATTTACGGAATAGGCTTGAGAGGCTGGCCGGAGGAACGAACCCCTTTCTTGATCAGGGGGTCTTTTTTGCGCACAGGGATCTGGATCTTGTTCTGAATGACGTTGAAAATGGAAATGGTTTCTATCTATACACAGGAAGGGGGCCATCAGGAAAGATGCATCTGGGGCATCTTCTCCCATTTATGTTTACAAGATGGCTCCAGAAATCATTTGATGTAAACCTCATAATTCAGATAACCGATGATGAAAAGTATCTTTTCCGTGACCTTGAATGGAAGGAACTTTCAGAAGTGACACGAAACAATATCCTTGACATACTCAGTCTGGGATTTGATCCGCAGAAAACACATATTCTCATAGACTCCCTAAATGGCTCCACTCTTTACAGGAGAGCAGTTGAGGTTTCAAGGCACATCAACGTAACACTTTCAAAAGCTGTATTCGGTTTTCAGGACAGTGATAATGTGGGCAAATATTTCTTCACAAGCATACAGTCTGTTCCGGCCTTTCTGGTAAGTTCACTGCTAGGTAGAAATGTCAGATGCCTCATACCTCATGCCATAGATCAGGACCCACACTTCAAGGTTTCCAGAGATGTGTTTCCCAAACTGGGATACCTGAAACCATCCTCAATCATGTCTAAGTTTCTTCCCTCTTTGAAGGGTGGAGGGAAGATGTCCTCTTCGGATCCAAACAGCGGAATTTTCCTTGACGATAGTCCCCAGGTTGTCAGAAAGAAGATAATGAAATATGCATTCTCCGGAGGGAGAGATACAGCAGAGGAACAGAGGAAATACGGAGCGAATCCTGACGTAGACTTCTCTTTCAATGTATACAGACTCATTGAGGAAGATCAGGCAAAAGTCAGCCGGATACGAGAGGATTACAGAACTGGTGCAATGCTTTCCGGGGAGCTGAAGACAATGGTGGCAGAGAAGATCTCCCAGGTTCTGGCTCAGCTCAAGGAAAAGAGAGAGGAAACTGTTGAAAGTTATGAAGAGTTCCTATTCTCAGAGGAAAGGCTCATAGATAGTTTCCAGTGATATTCAGAAACTTCAGGCAACATTTTAAGCCTGTCCCGAATCTGCAATCATGCAGGAACCGGACTTCGGGATCTATCACCATTCAAGCAGAAAACAGTCTGAAATCCTGAGAGAATCAGTCAGAGATCTTTTCAATAAGGCCTTCAAACAATCCGGCTTAAGCAGCAGCCAGAATATTTCCGTGCTGGATGCGGGTTGCGGGCTAGGGTTTCTCTGTGATGTTGTGGCTTCTTATTTTCGCAATGCGGTGATCACAGGTGTTGATCTATTCAAAGATGGAAGCCTTAAAGAGATAAATATGCCAGGTGCAGAAAAGAACATGGAGATACTAGGAATCAGTGAAAGAGTCAGATTTATTGCTGCTGACCTCTCAAAGCCACTGCATTCTCTTGGAAATTACGACATGATTGTCTCGAATCTAGTTCTCCACAATCTTGGAAAAGGAAGGAGAAGTGCTCTCAAAAATCTGCTGGATATAATGAACCCGGATTCCTTTTTCTTCTACGGTGATCTTTACATTGGAAATGGTTCAGCAGGTAGATCCATGGAAAATGATCTGCCATCAGAAGTGAAGATAATATCTGAAATGACCCTAGAATTCCTCCCGCAATACCGGCTTCAGATACTAAGAAAATCTGGCCCTTCCCAGAGTTATAATAAATAACAATTAAAAATGACAGCCAGTCGCATTTCCCGTCCCCTCGCGGAAGACAGTACACATACGACCTGCACCAAGCTTTACCGTCGGGTTCGGAATGAGACCGGGTGTGACCTTGATGCTCAAGCCGTCACGCTCCAGTTATTTCTCACATGTATTTAATTGTTATTACCAGACCATGCTGGTACCCCCAATATAACATGTAAAAAGATATGACGGCTCAATGTTCTCAAATGTTATATAGCATCAGAATATAATTATTCATGAAATATCTTGTGGTTACAAGCCGTGCACCTGTCAGCCATGAGATTGTAAGTGGGCGTGAGAGCCTTAAAAAGAACGTAGGCGGTGTTGTTACAGCCCTCAGGAGGCTGATGATGCAGGAGGGAGGAACCTGGGTTAGCTGGGGAGACGGGAATGCCGACAACCGCTATCTGGAAGAGGAGTATGAAGGCTACCACATTTCCAGGATAATGCTTGAGCAGAGGGAGAAAAAGGGTTTCTATGATGATTATTCAAACGGCACACTATGGCCCCTTTTCCACTATTTCAGAGACCAGATGAAGCTTAGCCCGAACGGTTACAAAAAGTATGAGGACGTGAACAGAAAATTTGCCGAAAAAATCATGGAGCATCTCACAAAGGATACCATCATATGGGTCCATGACTACCAGCTGATGCTAGTTCCCGGCATGCTGAGGGAAAAGGGTGTCCGGAACCTGATAATATTCACGTGGCACATTCCATGGGTCGCAAGCGAGTTTTATTCAATCCTTCCTGAGGCTAAGATACTTCTGTCCAGCGTAACAAAGGCAGACATGATTACATTCCATACACATCTCTATGAGAGGAATTTTCACGAATCAGCGAAAATGCTCTTCGGCTCTGATGAGGGCCTGAAGGACAAAACATTCGTTTTCTCTCTGGGCATAGATGTGAAGTATTATTCGTCCAACAATTTCGCCGGTCTTCCCTCCAAGGCGCTCAAGGGAAGAAAACTTATATTCTCTGTGGACAGGCTCGATTACACAAAGGGCCTTATCAGCAGGGTTATGGCCATAGAGACCCTGATAAAGAAATTCCC